>JBBSUU010000017.1:0-15320 GCA_038234115.1 Mycobacteriales bacterium | reverse complement strand
CCACTCGATCCGATCGCTGAGCCGGATCACGTCCGGGATGAGGTGGCGCGGTGGACCGCCGCCGGGGCGACGGTGCAAAATATCGTTCTCCGCCATCGGGATGCCGCCCACTGCGTGGAGCAGTTGCACGCCTTCCGAGAACTCTTCCCGAACGCCCAATGGTCTCGATGAGCCGGCCGGCCAGCAGCAGAAAGTTTCGACGCCCCCCCAATCGGTAGAGCGTCACCGGTGTTCAGTTGGCCGGTCCGGCCTTCATCGATTTCGCTGTGTGGCCGGCCAAAGACCCGGTGCCAACCTCGGCGTTATGAGCGTGCGCAGCGTGATGGAGGCCGAACACCGAGTCGATTCCGGTTCGCAGACCCATCAGGTCCTCGGCCTGATTGACGGCCTTCTTGGTCAGCGCCAGCCCGAGTCGTGGCATCAGGGCAATTCGATCGGCCAATTCAAAGGTCCGGGTCTGGAGATCTTCGCTCGGCACCACCTGGTTGACCATGCCCAGTGACAACGCACGTTGGGCACCGAACCTATCTCCGGTGAAGAGGAACTCTTTGGCGAAGCGCGGACCCATGACCCATGGATGAGCGAAATACTCGACCCCCGGAATACCCATCTTGACCACTGGATCAGCGAAAAATGCGTCCTCAGCAGCGATGATCAGGTCACAGGTCCAGGCCAGCATCAGTCCACCGGCGACGCATGCTCCCTGCACCATCGCAATCATCGGCTTTGGAAGCTCCCGCCACCGCCGGCACATCCCCAGGTATACCTCCGACTCCCGCGCAAAGCGGTTGTCCACCCCCTCCTTACCGACGTGGTCCCACCACAAACCTGCCCGTCGGTCGAAGGAGCTATCCACATCCCTACCGGGGGTACCGATGTCGTGGCCGGCCGAGAAGTGTTTGCCGGCACCTGCCAGGACCACCACCTTGACCGTATCGTCAGCAGCAGCCCGATAGAAGGCGTCATCCAGGGCGTACGTCATCGCCGAATTTTGCGCATTGCGGTATTGGGGGCGGTTCATCGTGACAATCGCTATCGCGCCACGCTGTTCGTAGGTCACGACTTCGGTATCGGGTGCGCTCATGGCTCGGACTCCAATGCTAGTAGGTGTTTTCAGTGTGTTGGGGCGATGCCGGAACGTAGCAGGCCGAGCTCGGTGGCCACCCGGTCTCGGTGCCAGCCGGCCGATCCCCAGTCCGCTGCGAGCGCCCAAGCACGTTTGGCGAACAAGTGCAGGTCGTATTCGGTGGTGTACCCGATAGCGCCGTGACACTGGATGGCGGTCCGCGCCATCTGTTGAGCAGCATCGGAGGCAAGCGCCTTAGCGGTGCTCACGTGCACGACCGGTGCGTCCTCTCCGGCTGCCAGCGCGGCTGCGGCCCTGGCCACCGCCGGAGCTGCGAACTCTACCGCCATCGCGGCACTGGCCAACTGGTGTTTGACGGCTTGGAAACTACCGATCGAGGTGCCGAATTGTTGACGCTCGATGACATAGCCGACCGTCATCGCCAACATTGCCTGGGAGAGTCCCACCAGCTGTGCCGAAGCGCCAAGGACACCACGATGCCAGGCCAGTTCGACCACCTGGGGGTCGTCCACCGTGAACAACGGCCGACCGCCGGTGATCTGGGTCAATCCGCCGGCCGGGTCAACTGCCGGCACCGACACAATCTCCGCCTCGGCCAGATCAAGTACGCAGATCTGGCCGGCACCGCCCCAACCGCCCTGCACCAGAAGGCGATCCGCCCGGCCGTACCGCACCAGGCCGGAACCGGCTGCATCGGCGACGCAGCTCAACTCGCCGGCCGCCAGAGCCGCTGCCATTCCACCCGACGTCAACACTCCGGCCGCTACCCCAATGGTCTCCGACAATGGCAGCGGTGCCGCGGCTTTACCGGCCTCGATCAGCATCGGAACCAGATAGTTCTCGTCCAGTCCCAGACCCCCATGCGCGGTGTCCACGAGCAGTCCGGAAGCACCGAGAGCAGTGATCGCAATATCCAGTGTCCGAATCGATGAGTGATACGGATCTACGGCCGCCCGCACTACCGCGGCCGGGCACAGGTCCTGCATCAGCTCGCGAACTGCCTCACGCAGATCTTGTTGTTCGGTGGTCAGGCTGAACCGCATCGGGAACCTCCAGGCAGCTGAAATGGATTCACTTCGATCACTTTCGAGGTAGGCCGAGCACCCGCTCGGCGATGATATTGCGCTGAATCTCGTTGGTACCAGCGTAAATCGGCCCCGCCAGCGAGAACTGGAACCCGCGGCTCCAGGGATTGTCGCTCTGCCCCATCGGTCCGAGCAGTTCCAACGCGGCTTCATGCAGGTTGATATCCAGCTCCGACCAGAACACCTTGTTCAGGCTTGATCGGGCGCCCACCTGTCGCTTCTCGACGATGTCTGTAACCTGCGCCAGAGTGAAGTTCTGGTAGGCCTGGGCCTGCATCCAGTGTTTCGTGATTCGGTCGCGAAGAGTATCGGTGAGGTCACCGGATTTGGACCTCGCAAGGGCGACAAGCCGGTCAGCAGTCTCCAGGAACCTTCCCGGCGAGCGCAGTGTGAGTCCCCGTTCCGAGCCGGTGGTGGCCATCGCCACCGACCAGCCTTGGTCGACGCCACCCAGGACCGCGCTGTCCGGTACAAAAACATCGGTCAAAAATACTTCGGCAAACCCCTCGTCTCCGTCGAGCCGCTCGAATCCGCGCACCGTGACCCCGGGGGTATCCAGCGGCACCAGGAAGTACGTCAGGCCGCGATGGCGTTGCGCCAGTGGATCGGTCCGAAATAATCCGAACATGTGCGTGCAGAATGCACCACGAGTCGTCCAGGTCTTTTGCCCCGACAGCCGCCAGCCACCGGCATCTTCATCCCGGACCGCGCGACTGCTGATGGCGGCCAGATCACTGCCGGCTCCAGGTTCGGACCACCCCTGGCACCAGAGATCCTGTGCCGCGGCCATCCGCGGTAACAGCGTTTCCTGCTGTTCTGTGGTGCCAAATTCGAAAAGCGTCGGCGCCAAGAGGAAGATGCCGTTCTGCGTCACTCGCTGCGGCGCGCCGGCCCGGTAGTACTCCTCTTCGAAGATCAACCACTCCCAGATCGAGGCGTCCCGACCCCCGTAGGCCTGCGGCCAGGAGACAACCGACCAACGATCCTCGTGCAGGGTGCGTTCCCACTCCAGGTGGGCTGCAAATCCCTCCTTGGTATCTCCGGACGGCAATGGCTCAGATGGCACATTTGCGCTGAGCCAGGTACGGGCCTGCTCCCGGAATGCCTCCTCTGCTGGCGTATAGCTTAGGTCCATCCTGTGCTCTCCGGCTCTTGAATAGGGTTGCTTCGGGTTGATTTTTCGTTGGCGTTCTCAGCGGTAGCGGCGCAGTTCCACTCGGGCAACCGCGCGGATGTGCACCTCGTCGGGTCCGTCGGCAATGCCGAGAATCCTTGCACTGGCCCACAGTCTGGCGATCGGAAAATCGTCCGTGACGCCACTGCCGCCGTGCGCCTGAACCGAACGATCGAGCACGGCCCTGGCCACTCGGGGTGCGATCACCTTGATGGCAGCAATTTCTGTCGCCGCACCCTTGGCGCCCACTCGATCGATCAGCCAGGCCGTCTTCAGCACGAGCAGTCTGGCCTGCTCGATTTCCATTCTTGATTCGGCGATCCAGGTGCGTACCACCCCCTGATCGGAGATGGGGCCGCCAAAGGCTTGCCGGGACATGGTGCGCCGCACCATGAGTTCCAGCCCACGTTCGGCCATGCCGATGCAGCGCATGGCATGGTGGATCCGGCCCGGCCCAAGGCGCGCCTGTGCGATCGCGAAGCCGCCGCCCTCGTCGCCCAGCAGATTGGCGACCGGGACCCGGACATCGGTGAAGGTGATCTCGCAGTGGCCGTGCTGGTCGTAGTAGCCGTAGATCGGTAACGACCGAACGATTTGCACGCCAGGGGTTTCAACCGGTACCAGGATCATTGACTGCTGGTTATAGGTCGCCGCATCCGGGTCGGTTTTGCCCATCAGCACCAGGATCTTGCACCGCGGATCGCCCGCACCGGTGGTCCACCACTTGCGACCATTGATCACATACTCATTGCCGTCGCGCACGATTGAGGTACTGATATTGCGGGCGTCGGAAGAGGCTACTTCTGGCTCGGTCATCGAGAACCCGGAACGCATGCTGCCGTCGAGAAGCGGTTCGAGCCAACGTGATTTCTGGCCTTCGGTTCCGAACAGATGCAGCAGTTCCATATTGCCGGTATCCGGAGCCGAGCAATTCAGCGCCTCCGGCGCCAAGTAGGGCGACCGACCGGTCATTTCGGCGATATAGGCATATTCGAGATTGCTCAGTCCGGAGATATCCGGCAGGAACAAATTCCACAATCCCAATTCACGTGCGCGTTTCTTGAGTTCTTCGACCACCGGCGGCAGCACATGGCTCCGTGGACCCGCCGCTTCCAACTGCTCGGCATACACCGCCTCGGCCGGGTAGACGTGATCCTGCATGAACACCCTGAGGATCGCCAACAGTTCCACGGTCCGCGGGCCGGCGCCCAGGTCCATCGATGCGGTATCCGGAGACTTGGCATCAACGGTCACTACCGGATGGCTGTTCACTGCGAATCCTCCACTCTCAGAACGATTTTGCCCAGCGCCCGGCGATTCATCACCGCGTCGAGTGCGGCGCCGGCCGCTGCCAGGTCGAAGTGCCGGCTGATATGGGGGCGCAGCTTTCCGTCCCGATACCACTGGAAAAGCGTGGCCATATTCTCGGCGTTGGTGACTGGATTCCGATGTGCCCAGGCTCCCCAGAGCACGCCCAACAGGGCACCTTCCTGCAGCAGTACCCGGTTCATTCCAACGCGCGGAATGTCGCCGGAGGCGTAACCCACTGTGAGGTACCTACCGGCCCATGCCAATTGGCGAAGCGATGTCTGCGCGGCCGGACCACCGACGGGGTCGTACACCACATCGACTCCGGCTCCGCCGGCGATCTCGGTCAGCCTGGCGCGAAGATCCTCTGAGCTGTAATTGATGACGTGGTCCGCGCCATTTTCGAGGCAGAGTTCGAGTTTCTCCGCGCTGGATGCCGCCGCGATCACCCGAGCGCCCAGCGCCTTCCCGATCTGAACGGCGGTCAGGCCAACACCACCGGAAGCGCCCAGTACCAGCAGAGTTTCTCCGGCGGTGAGGCCGGCCCGGTCGACCAGGGCGTGATATGAGGTGCCGTAGACCACCGGGAAGACTGCTGCCTCGTCGAAGGACATCTCGTCGGGGACCGGAAATGCCATTTCGACGGAGACCGAAATTCGTTCGGCGTAGCCACCGATCCCACAAAATGCCGACACCCGAGTACCGACAGCCAGTTCGGTCACGCCATCTCCGACGGCGCTGATCACCCCGCCCACCTCGCACCCGGGCACAAAGGGCAGTTCCGGTTTGGTCTGGTAGGTCCCGGCAACTATTAGTCCGTCCGGGAAATTAACGCCGGCGGACCGGACGTCAATCACGATTTGACCCGGTCCAGGCGCGGGTTCGGTCACCTGGGCCAGGACCAAGGTCTCGGGACCACCGAGTTGGCGACACTGCATGGCTCTCATCGGCGGGTTCTCAGCCTTCCGAAACAGTTTGCGCTGTCGCAGGTTGCGCAAATTCGTCGCGGATCCGGTCGGCAACACCGGTGAGGTTCAGCTCAAAGGTAAAGCCTTGCTCGAAACGGTAACTGCGGTTGACATCCCACAGGTCAATTCCGTTGAGCGACGCCTTGGCGGCGCGGATCACAGTTGGATCCTTGGCGGCAATCTGGGCGGCGAATTCCAATGCGGCGTCGCGCAGACCTGCCAGTGGCACCACCGAGTGAACCGATCCGTAGGCATGAAGTTCGGCCGCAGTGGCCACGGCCGAGGTATACACCATGGCCCGCATCCGATGCTGGGGAACCATTCTCGAAAGGTGGGTTGCAGCGCCGAGGGCACCGCGATCAACTTCGGGCAGACCGAAGGTGGCATCATCTGCGGCGATGATGACATCGGAGTTCCCGACCATACCGATGCCACCGCCCAGGCAGAACCCGTTCACCGCCGCGACGACCGGCACCGGGCATTCGTAGATTGCCTTGAACGCAGCGAAACATCCACGGTTGGCCCCGAGAAGCGCGGTAAATCCTTCGGTGCGCTGCATTTCCTTGATATCCACGCCTGCGTTGAACCCGCGGCCCTGCGCCCGAAGGACCACCACCCGTACCGCCGGGTTGGCACCGGCGGTGTTCATCGCCTCGGCAATGGCGAACCAGGCAGCGACCGGCAGCGCGTTCACCGGTGGGTTATCCATTACCACTTCGGCGACCCCGTTGGGATGCACGGTGAGGGTGATGATCTCCGAGACGGCCGTTTGGGTTGTCGGCAGGTCAGTTGACACGGGGAACTTCCTTCGATTCTGAGACCACGAAGGTGGCCCACACGGTGACGGCTTTCCCGCCGGTCTGGCGCACACAGGTCAACTCCAGGTCGACCCTGCGCTCATCCGCATCCTCTGCCCGGTAGCTGCGTAGAATTTGGGCGCTGCAGGTGAGGATGTCGCCGGGCCAGACCTGTTCGAGGAACCGGATACGGAAACTGCGGACATTCTCGGCGCCGAGCCAATTCGTGGCATAGGTACCGAGCAGTCCGGCCTGCCACATACCGACCGCAAACGGGGTCGGAAAGCCCGAGGCCTTGGCAAACTCCTCATCGTGGTGGATGGGGTTCATATCACCGGAGGCACCTTGGTACCGGACGAAATCCGTTCGGGTGGCCGGACCGACGGTCCAGGGCTGTGGGACGATTAGCTCGGTCATGACTGGGCCGCCGGTGGACGGGCAGTTTCTACCCCGGTCATTTTCGCCTGGGCAACCAGCCGGCCGGTTTCGTCTCGGAAGTCGGTTATCTGCACGGCAAAGGTCATCTCACCGCCACGCTTTCCCTGTTTGGTGTAGATCTCGCTGATCCTTGACTGGCAGGTCAGCGTGGTACCGGCACGCGGGGGTGGCCCAAAGAAGGTGTATTCCTGTTCGGCGTGCAAACCGCGCTGCTGGTCCAGTTCGACCGCAGGCCAAGGATCGGAACCGGCGGTCTGCCAGAAGAACGTAGTAGTAAGGAATGTCGGCTGAACTACCGGGTGTTGGTCAATCAGATAGGCCGGGTCGGTGCAAGCGGTGGCCATCGCGAATTCGCGGATCTTGCCTCGCTCCAAATCCATCAGAAAAGGGCTGCCCTCGGTGCCGACAGCATTCTTGTTTGCCATCTCTCCTCCTTGAGTTTCTGGCGTTGTTTTCAGCAGTGGTTATCAGGGATGCTGGCTGCTGACCGAAACCACTTCTCCGGTCATGTATGAGGAATAATCGCTGGCCAGGAACACGATGACATTGGCGATCTCCCAGGGTTGCGCAGCGCGTCCGAATGCTTCCTTGGAAGACAGGTCCGCCAACAATTCGTCACTGGTTACTTTGGCCAGGTGGGCGTGCATGGCAATACTTGGCGATACTGCGTTCACCCGAATCCCATGCTCGGCCACATCCAAGGCAGAACAGCGGGTCAACGCCATCACGCCGGCCTTGGCCGCCGCGTAATGTGCCTGGCCGGCCTGGGCACGCCAGCCGATCACCGAGGCGTTGTTGATGATCACGCCGCTGCCGCGGGGCACCATGTGTCGCAGCACGGATCTGGTTGTCTTGAAGGTCGAGGTCAACGTCACCGCGAGAACAGAATCCCATTGTTCGTCGGTCATCTCCATCACACTCGCGGTGCCACCGAGTCCGGCATTGTTGACCAGAACGTCGATCGAGCCGAACTCTTTGACCACGGTGTCCATCAGGTGGTCAACCTGCGCCTGTTCGGTGACATCGCAAGGTACGGTCAGCGGCCTCGTCCCGGTGAGTTCTTCCAGCTTGTCTGCGGCCTCGCCCAGGCGACGCTCGTGACGGTCGCTGATTGCCACTCTTGCGCCCTCTTCGGCGCACCGTCGGGCAGTTGCGTATCCGATGCCGGTACCGGCGGCTGCGGTCACCAGAACCGACCGGCCGGCCAACAGGGAATGGGCCGGCCCGGCCCACTCGGGAGCGTTCGGATCAGACACGGGCACGCAACTCCTTATCAATCTCGGCCACCGACCAGCGGGAACCCTTGTCGACGGTCCAGTCGAAGCTCCAGCCGGCGTACTGGCGGATTTCGCCACCCTTGGAGTAGTACACAGCGCCATTTGCGGGGCTGTCCGCGGTGAGCAACCAGGCCACCAGGGGAGAGACATTTCCCGGGTGGTAGAGGTCAAATGCAGCTGGATCGGCCGGCGCTGCGACCATCTCGCCGATTACCGGCAGATCTTGCGTCATCCGGGTCCTGGCCACCGGCGTGATCGCGTTCACCCGCACGCCATAGCGCGTAATCTCCTGGGCGAGAATAACGGTCAGCGCGGCGATTCCGGCTTTGGCAGCACCGTAGTTCGTTTGTCCGACGGCGCCGAGCAACCCCGAGGTCGAGGACACATTCACAATCGAGGCCAGCGGTTGGCGCCCGGCTTTGGACTCTTGGCGCCAATGGTCGCAGAACACCTGGCTCGGAGCGAAAGTAGCGCCGAGTTGCCCGCGGATCACCGCGTCCCAGTCCTGCTCTGCCATGTTGACAAACATCTTGTCCCGCAGAATGCCGGCGTTATTCACCAAGCCGTCAACCCGGCCGTACTCTGCCAGCGTGAGAGCGAGGAGCTCTTTGGCACCTGCGACTGTGGTGACATCTGTGGTGCTGGCGACTGCGGTACCGCCGGCTTCGACTATCTCCGTTACCACCGATTGTGCCAGGGCTGCATCGGTGTTGCGGCCGTCGGAGTCGGCGCCGATATCGTTGACCACCAGGCTTGCGCCCTCGGCGGCGGCGAGTAGTGCGTGTTCTCGGCCGAGGCCGCGGCCACCTCCGGTGATGACGACCACGCGATCGTTGAGCGATGTCATAAAAACCTCCTCGTCTGGGGCACACGCCTGATTGAGGCGGCCCGGGTCAGATCTTCTGATTAACTGCCGGCAGGACAGCGGTGAAATCCCTGAACAAGGTTTCTGTCCAGGCCATTTCAGTCTGCGGCTCTCAGCTCTGCAATCTCTGCAGCACCGAGGCAGCCTCGGCCATCACCCGCTCGATCAGCTCGGCACAGCTGGGCAGATCGTCGATAAGTCCGACGACCTGGCCGGTCGCCATCACCCCGATGTCGGTATTGCCCTCCACAAGTGCTGAGCGGTACAGCATCGGCGCATTTGCGGCCATCACCACCTGGCTCCAGGTGTGACCGTGCTGCTTCTTCATCGCGATGCCCTCGCCGATCATGTTCTTCCAACTGATACCGGAGATCTTCTGGAAGGCAACGGCATTGCGCGCCGCCCGGACGAGTCTTCCGGCGCCGGAGCTCTTCTCCAAGGCTGCCACCGGTCCGGTGGCCAGAACCCGTTGCGGCACGCCGTCCACCTGCAGCGTCAAGACGGTGTCGTTGACGGTCTTGGAAAGGTAGACATCCTTGACATTGCGGGCGACCGGCGAGTCCGAAGTCAGGAGGAAACGGGTGCCCATTGCGATTCCGGCGGCCCCGTAGGACAACGCCGCGACCAGACCGCGGCCATCGAAAAATCCACCGGCACCGATCACCGGGATATCGACGGCATCAACGACCTGCGGCAACAACAGACTGGTGGGAACGCCTCCGGTGTGCCCGCCGCCTTCGCCACCTTGCACGATGACGGCGTCCGCGCCCCAGGCAGCGACCTTTTCGGCGTGCCTTCTGGCTCCGATGGACGGGACCACCACGAGCCCGGCGTCCTTGCACTTGGCGATGAGCTCCTGACGAGGCGCCAGCGCGAACGAGGCAACCTTGACCCCGGCGCTGATCAGCAACTCGATCCGACGGACCACATCCGGTTGGTCGGCCCTGACATTGACCCCAAAGGGCTTGTCGGTGGCGGCTTGGATCGAGTCGATAGCGGTGACGAGTTCGTCATAGGTGAGCAGGCCGGCGGAGAGAATTCCCAGACCGCCGGCTTTTGCTGTCGCCGCTGTCAGATGGGCATCGGAAACCCACCCCATGCCGGTCTGCACAATGGGGTATTGCACTCCGAACAATTCGCAGGCCCTGGTGTGCAGTGCGTTGGGCACTGTCTCGGGCGCGCTCATCCGGCCACCTCCGAATTGCGCAACGATTTCGGATCCAGAGTGCCACGAATCAGCTCCAGTTCGGCAGCCGTTGGCAGCCGGGTATCAGGGATGCTCCCATCGATGACCAGGTCGAAGCCGGTGGCCGCCTGCACCTGCTCGACGGTAATGCCCGGATGCACCGAGGCCAGTCTTAGGGCACCGGTGTCCGGGTGGTAGTCGAAAACTGCAAGGTCGGTGACGATCTTGCGAAGATCGTGATGGCGGGAAGCGCCTGGACCGGCCGCGGCCGCCCGATCGTTTCCTACTCCGCTGACCATATCGACGGTGGGCACAAAGACGCGGGTGCTGTGTTTGGGAACCCAATAGCTGGTGGGGTGATAAACCGAGTTTCCGGGAGCGCCGCGGACGCCGAGAAGTTGGACCTTGGGCTTGTCGTAGGCGCCGATCGCCGAGATATTTGTGCTGCCGTAGGGATCCACCTGCGTGGGGATCATCATCACGTGTCGCTTACCGCACCAGACCAGATCGAAGATGGTGCGGAACGGGGACCAGCCCTCGATATCACCGTTGGCAGGTTCGCCGACGGCCCAGGTCCCGCGGACCAGATAAGCTTCGCCGTCGGTGAGCATCAGATCTGGGGAAAAGGTGTGCCGGGCCAGCCGGACGCCGATTGCCGGAATGGTGCCGAAGGCGCTGGCCAGAATCTCGCCGTTATCCCGGAACGCATCCGCGCAGGCCACCACACAAACCTCTGCTCTGGTCACCGTTTCCGGATCGACAACAGCCACGGTGGACGCACTTTCGGTGACACTCATGCCAATACCTCCTGTCGGCGAGCCGCCACGGCCGCCTGATAGTCCGCTTCCGTGCCCGCCAGGTAGCGGTGTGCGAAGTCCTGCCAGGTCTGCGGATCGGCGGCGGCCTTGACATACTCCCGCTGGAACTGTTCGTCACGCTCGTAGTCGGGTACGCAGGAAGTGAAGTGTGCACCCCCCGGGGCTTCAACGACCCCGGTGATCAACAGCCTATTGATGCGAAGCGTGGCCGGGTGCGACTGGGCCGTGAGTTCGGCAGTCGGCACGATCTGCTCGCAGGAGACAAACGCCTGCTCGGCGGCCATACAGAAAACATCGTCGAAATATGGGTCCGGGCCCAAGAACTGTGCGTTGCCGTACATATCGGCTCGGTTCATGTGCACCAGCGCTGCATCCAGCGATATCGCCGGCATCGCAACGGTGTCATCCCCACCGTAGGGATCTTTGACAATCTTCAGCTCGGGGTTGTAGGTCATCACGTCCGACCCCAGACCTGCTCGGGTGGGAAGGAAAGGCACCCTGATGCCCGCTGCGTACATGCCCCACTGGAGCATGCCCTCGTCATATTCTGCAACCGCCACGCTGCCGGACTGCCTGGCTGCTCGGAAGTGCGGATCGAGAGCGATCGAATCCAAGGACACAAAACCAAAGACAACTTTGCGGACCTTGCCGGCAGCACACAGCAAGCCGACATCAGGGCCGCCATAGCTGACGATGGTCAGATCCTTGAGATCAGACCGCAGAATTGCTCGCACCAGTGACATCGGCTTGCGCCGTGATCCCCATCCTCCGATGCCGATGGTCATTCCCGATCGAAGGCGAGACACCACCTCGGTATCGGTCATCCGTTTGTCAGCCATCTCTATCCAACCCCGCATTTCTCATTGGCTCGAGCAAGTCTCGTAGCAAGCGCTTGCTCGGTACATTACCAGTACTCGCACGCAACAGCCCGATCGGCATACCGTGCATTCAGGAAGGGTCATCGCGAACCTGTCACAACTGCCGGCCAACGATGGGAAAAGGCCCTGCTCGATATCGGTAGTGCAACCAAGCGCTTGATTGGTAGCATAGCCTTCCCACCGATGCACGGCCAGAGCAACAAACTCACACGGCCGAGCCCAACAGTGACCGATTGGCAAGACATGACGAGTGTGACCAGCGAACACCGCGGCTCGATCCTGGTGCTGACCATCAACCGGCCCGAAGTGCGCAACGCCCTGGACCAACCGACGTTGACTGTCCTCACCCAAGCACTGATCGGCGCTGCCACGGATCCGCAAGTCCTCGTGGTGGTGCTGACCGGGGCCGGGGATCGGGCCTTCTGTGCCGGCCTGGATCTGAAAGCACTGGCTACCCACGGTGTCCCGGACCCGGATACCAGCCCGGTGAACCTGTTGCGCGGCGGATACCCGAAACCGGTTATCGCTGCGCTGAACGGTCCGGCCGTGGGTGGCGGGTTTGAGTTGGCCCTGGCCTGTGACCTGCTGGTGGCAGCCGAACACTGCTATTTGGCGTTACCTGAAGTGGGGCGCGGTATCGCTGCATCAGAGGGCGGTACGGAACTACCTCTGCGACTTCCGCTCGCGGTGGCGCTTGAATTGGGCCTGACCGGATCACCGTTGTCGGCCGGCCGCGCACTGGAATTGGGGCTGATCAACCAGGTGGTGCCGATCGGGCAGGCGCTGCCGACGGCTCTGCAGTACGCCGAGCAGATCAGCAAGCACTCCCCGGCCGCGGTAGTGGCGACCAAGGCCCTGATGTATGAGGCTTTGGCGGTGGACCGGGCCATCAGCAGGCGGTCCGCCCGCCGGGTCACCGCAGACCTTCTGGCCGGGCCCGATGCCGCGGAGGGTGCCGCAGCATTCGTGGAAAAACGTGCACCCCACTGGACCCCGCAGACCACCGCTTGAGATAGACATCAGATCTGCAGCAACAGTTCTGGACGGCGTCAGGCGGCAACGCCGGCCAGCCAGGCCATCCCGCGCCGCAGTGCGCTCTGTGCTCCTTCGGCATCGATCGCCGGTCCCGCAAGCTCCAGATCCACCAGTCCGCGGTAGCCCAAACTCCAGACCTCATTCAGCAGCCGTTGCAACGGTAGGTCGCCGTCGCCCGGAACCCAGCGGTTGGGCACACTCAGGGTTCCCACCCGAAAGTCGGCCACCTGCACCAATCGGACCCGGTCCAGCACCGAACCCAGTGTTCCGACCAGATCCCGCTCCTGCCATGCGCAATACAGATCCACGCACAAACCCAGGTCCAGCTCTTGGGCCAGGCTCGCCGCGTCGCGCACTGAGTGCACGAAACTGATATCGCAGCGGATCGACATGGAATTTTCCACGGCCAGCCAGATCCCGGCATCCCGTGCCAATTTCAGGACCGGTGCGATCGCATCTGCCAGCCTGTGAGCGGCCTGATCCCATGTCAGCACGCCTGATGGACCGGTGGTGAAGTACACCGTGGAAGCACCATACCGGGCAGCCGCAGTCACCGCGTTGGACAGTAAGGCCACCTGCCGACTCCACCCCTCGGCATCCTCGGGGCAGGCTGAAAACGGTACGAACAGATAGGCGAGTTGGGCTTGTACCGAGCGCATCAGTCGGTCGACCTCAGCCTGCTGTGTCTCGATCAGTTTTGCAGCCGGCAAACCGAAACTCTGCACTCCGAGACGCCGGTAGAGCTCCAGTTCCTGCGCCAGTGGGAGTGCCAATGCAGCCATACCGTTGACCGAAAAGTGCCTGTCCACGCTCGGGGCCGCCTGACCTTGTACGTCCTCGGTCATTGACTGGTCTGCCGAACAGAGCTGACCCCCACCGGTTGTAGCTGCGCCCGCAATTGTGCATCGAAAGCGGCCGAAATGGACTGTACGGTCCAGGGTTGCTCCGAGTGAAGCACCGGTTCCAGAATGGCCGGATGGGTGCACAACATCAATTCGCGCCCGTTCTGCCGCACCACTTGGCCAGTTATCCCGCTACTCAGATCCGATAGTAGGTAGAGCGCCAATGGCGCATTTATTGATGGATCGAGACCCACATTCTGGCTACCGGCCGCCTCACCTCGATAGGCCAGGTAGATGGCGGCCATCCCGGAGTGCGCATTGGGCGAGATGGCATTCACTCGCACCCCGTACTCGGCCATATCGACCGACCAAGAGTACGTCAGGGCGGCCACCGCTGCCTTTGTCGCTCCATAGGCGGCGGAGGAAGTCTTACCCATCTGTTCGCCGGACGTCACGTTGAGCACTACCCCACAGCGTTGACGCACCATGTGTCGAAGCGCATGGTGACCACACGCTGCAGTACCAAAAATATTGACATCCAACATTTGTCGCAATGGCTCCGGTCGCTGTTCCTGCGGCAGCGCCAGGGCAAATACGCCGGCGTTATTGATGAGCGCGTCGATTCGGCCGAATTCGTTCACGCATCGGTCGATCAATCCACCTGCCTCGTCCCAGTTGCTGACATCAGCTGGGTGGGCAACGGCGTTCCCCCCGACCTCAGTGATCTCGGCGGTGACCCTTCCCGCAGAATCCGGGTCTAGATCATTGACCACCACTCGGGCACCCGCCGCAGCTGCTGCCAGCGCATAGGCGCGGCCAAGTCCACCGCCGGCGCCGGTGATCACCACCGCTCGACCAGCTAAAAGCGGCTCGATGTGGCTGAGATCAATCTGATCGCTGATGGCTTTCTCCCTCGATAGTTGGTGCCCGAAGGTACTGGAAACCTTCGGGTGGGCCAGGAACGTGTCGTTGCCACCAACCAATCAGAGACAGCCATCCGATGGATGACTGCCTCTGGTTGGTGGTGAGCCACTCGGTTCAACCGCGGGTGTTGCCGCAGTCGAATTCGGGTGTGTCAGCCGGCGGCGGGGTACCGACCGTCGGTCAAGGCGGCTGCCGCGATGATCGCCGTTGACGATGCATCCACTGCGGGCCCGTGGGATTCGGCGGTGAATGAGTACTTCGTCAACGCCCACATTCCGGACTCGGCTGGGGTCAACTTCTCCAACCATGCGCTCTGCGCCTTGGCGTCAGTGATGGTGTCAGTAGCCTGTGCCGCCTTGGCGGCCAACATGATGGCGTCGTAGATGAAGTAGCTGTTCAGCGGGAGCTTGATCTCACCCTCGGCCTTGAGCGCGGTCACCATCTTGTCCACCGCACCCGGGTTGGCACCATCTGCCCCGGTGATTGCGCCGGCCAACACCTGAACAAACACATTCTCCGTCGCCGGCGTCCCAACCAGGCCGTTCGGTGGCTTTTGGTTCAGCAGGGAGGTAACGGCCGAAGTCGAATCGGCAACCAGCGGTACGTCGGTCCAGCCGATCTTGACCCGACTGTCCAGT
>JBBSUU010000016.1:0-15333 GCA_038234115.1 Mycobacteriales bacterium | reverse complement strand
GAGAGTGGCCCTGGGTAAGGTCGCAGGATGGCAAATCCTGAAACCGAACATTTCCTGGGAACCGAACATTTCACCGCGCGACTCTCCCGACTGAGCTCGCTGGTCAACAACTCCGGCGCAGATGTTGCGCTGATCACCCCGGGCGCCGATTTGTCCTATCTGATCGGACATTCGGTGGCCTCACACGAACGACTGACCTGCTTGATCGTGCCCGCCAATGGCCCCGCTATGTTGCTGCTGCCGACACTGGAAAGGGCCGGCTGGAGCGGAACCTCGGTCGAGGCGATGGACTTGCCGATCCACACCTGGACCGATGGCGTCGATCCCTACGCGGCTTTGATTGCGCTGCTGCCCGGCGAACCGTCGCTGATCGCGGTCGGTGACTACATGCCGTCCTTTCACGCCCTGAATCTGAAAACGGCTTCCGAGGGCTCGGAACTGATGTTGGCCGGACCGCTGGTGGCCGAATTACGGATGCGGAAGGACGAGCCGGAAATCGCTGCCCTGGCCGCGGCCGGCGCTGCGATCGACCGGGTCCAGAAACGGATCGGCGAATGGTTGATCGCCGGCCGGACCGAAAACGCGATCGCCGCCGATATCGCCGCCGCCATCGTCCAAGAGGGTCACCAGCGAGCGGACTTCGTCATTGTCGGTTCCGGACCCAACGGCGCCAGCCCGCATCACGAGGCCTCCGATCGAGTGGTTGAGCCCGGTGATGTGGTGGTGATCGATATCGGCGGGCCCACCGCCGCCGGCTATTACTCCGACTGCACCCGCACCTACCAGGTGGCGGGGGATCCTGATCCGGAGTTCGCCGCGGTGTACGAGATCGTCCGGCAGGCACAGCGAGCCGGGGTTGCTGCTGCGACCGTCGGCGCGACCGCTGAATCTGTTGACGCTGCGTCGCGCTCGGTCATCGAGAAGGCCGGCTACGGCGAGTTTTTCATCACGAGGACGGGTCACGGCATCGGCCTGGAGGTGCACGAGGAACCGTATATGGTGGCCGGCAACACCCGCTTGCTGGAAGTGGGCATGGCTTTCTCGGTGGAACCCGGAATTTACCTGCCCGGACGCTTCGGGATTCGCATCGAAGACATCGTGGTGACCACCGCAGACGGGCCGGCGCTGATGAACAACTGCCCGACCGAACTGACCGTGTTGGGCTAAAGGTATCCTTTGCCCATGCTTGAGGAGATCGACGCCCGGATAACCGCCGAACTGGCACGGGACGGTCGATGCTCTTATACCGACCTCGCAGAACGGGTGGGCCTCTCCGTTTCGGCGGTGCATCAACGTGTCCGGCGGTTGGAGCAACGGGGCGTCATCCGCGGTTATGCCGCTCGCATCGGTGGCGAACAGGTGGGACTGGCATTGACCGCGTTTGTCTCGCTGACCCCCATCGATCCGGCTGCACCGGATGACTATCCGCAACGTCTACTGCACCTCAAGCAGATCGAAGCCTGCCATTCGGTCGCCGGCGTCGAATCCTACATTCTGAAAGTTCGGGTGGTGTCGCCGTCGGCCCTGGAATCGTTGCTCGCCGAGATCCGGGCCACGGCAAATGTTTCCACCCGGACGACAGTCGTGCTGTCGACGCCTTTCGAAGATCGACCGCCGATTGTTGCCTTCTCCGATGGAAGCTGACAGGTTTGTGGTGACCATCCGAAACTGATCTGCCGAGGAGCGAGCGCGCCATGCATTTCCATTACCCGGAGACCGAACGGGCGAGCACCAGCGAGATTCTGCATGGAATCCGGGTGGATGATCCCTATCGGTATCTGGAAGACCCGGACGCAGCGCGGACCAAGGCATTTGTGCAGGCGCAGAATGACCTGTCGGCGCCGTATCTGGCCGCTTTGGCCGGCCGGAAGTATTTTGGTGACCAGACCACCCGATTGCTGACCGCACCGCGCACCGGGGTGCCCTGGCGAATCGGCGGGCGATATTTCACCATCTCCAACCCGGGAGAATTGGACCAGGATCGGGTGCATACCGCCGAGACCCTCGACGAATTGCTGGCCGGTGGTCGGGTACTTCTGGATCCCAACACTTTCTCCACCGATGGCACCGTCGCCCTGTCCGGCGTCTCAGTATCGCCGGATGGCTCGATGATGGGCTACGCGGTGTCCGACGGGGGCAGTGATTGGTTGACTCTCAGGGTGGTCCGAACCGTCGATGGCGAGGTTCTGCCCGATGTCATCCCATGGTGCAAGTGGGCCATTCCGGAGTGGCTGCCCGACGGGTCGGGCTTTCTCTACTGGTGTTATCCGAAACCGGCGCCGGGCACAGAGCTGACCGACGCGATGGGCGCCGGCAGTGTGAAGCTGCACCGCATTGGTACCCCGATCGACTGCGACACCCAGGTTTGGGCGCCGGAGGATCCCGCCTGGATGGCTGATCTTCATATCTCCGCCGACGGTCGTTGGTTGCTGCTGACCATTGCCCCCGGAACCGATAGCCGCAGCACTGTGAGCGCGATTCGGATCGGCCTGGACAGCCTGGGTCGCAAGACCCCCAACGGCTACCCGATACCGGTGATCTCCGAACTGACCGATGCCTACAGCGTGGTGGAGTCCGAAGGTGATGTGCTGTACCTGCGTACCGAGGCCGGCGCCGGCCGGGGGCGGCTGGTCAAAGTTGACCTGCAGGAAGTTGGCGAACTCTACGAAGTCGTCGCCGAGCATCAGACCGACGTTCTGGTTTCGGCCAGCCGTGTGGCCGACCGCTTCCTGCTGGTCTGGTCGCAAGATGCCGCCCATCGATTGGAACTCGTTGATCTGGATGGCGTTTCGATCGGATCGGTAGAACTCGACGGACCGATTTCCATTGCTGCGGTGAAGGGGTACCCGGGAGATAGCGAAGTATTCATCGGCTCTTCGTCCTTCACCCGGCCGCTGCTGGCCCATCGACTAAATCTGATCCCGGCCAACGAGGTGCTCACCGATCTGCCCGCCGCCGGATCCGAACCACTGGCTGCGATTTCCACCCGGGTCCAGGCGCGCTCCACCGACGGAGCGATGGTGCCAATGACACTGTTGCGACGTGATGACCTATCTGACGGCCCTCGCCCCACCCTGCTCTACGGCTACGGCGGATTCGACATCCCGGTGCTGCCTTCGTTCTCGGCGATGTTCGCAGCCTGGGTGGCGGCCGGCGGCGTGCTGGCGGTGGCCAACCTCCGAGGTGGCGGCGAGTTCGGGGTGGCCTGGCACGAGCAGGGGATGGTGCACAACAAGCAGCAGGTCTTCGATGACGCGATCAGCTGCGCCGAGTATTTGATCGCCGAAGGGATCACCACACCGGGACAGTTGGCGGTGCACGGGCGGTCCAACGGCGGTCTGTTGGTCGGTGCTTTGATGACCCAGCGACCCGAGCTCTGGGCGGCCACGCTTCCCACGGTCGGCGTGATGGATATGCTGCGCTTTCACCTTTTCACCATCGGCTGGGCGTGGACCACCGATTACGGCAGCCCGGAGAACAAGGACGACTTCGACGTGATTCGGGCCTACTCTCCGTTGCACAATGTGAAGCCGGGAGTGGCTTATCCGCCGACCCTGACCTGCACCGGTGATCATGACGACCGGGTGGTGCCGGCGCATTCGCTGAAATTCGGTGCAGAGCTTCAGTTCTGCCAATCCGGTGACAATCCCGTTCTATTGCGGATCGACACCAGAGCCGGTCACGGGGCCGGCAAGCCGGCCCGGGCGTTGGCGGCGGAATACGCCGATCAGTTGGCCTTCGCCGCCGAGCACACCGGCCTGGTGACGCCCGCAGACTAGTCCTGCGGCACGTGCCGGTGGTCCTTGGAAGTCCGATAGACAAACTCGATGGCGGCCGCGCCCACGGCGCCGACAATGGCCGCGCCCACGAACTGGCCGAAGTTCATGTCGAAGTCGAAGATATTGCGTCCGGCCGGCAGCAGGAAGACCAGCACGGCGATGGCGACCATCGAGGCGATCAACGCTGCCTTCCACACCACAAACGGTCGAGCCAGCACCACCAGGATCCAGAAGAACACCATCAGCAGGGCCATCGTGGCAACGGTGCCCGGTTGCTGGCAGACCGCGGGCATTTGCACGCCCTTGGCAAATGTTCCGACGCACACCCGGTCGTACTCCGCGGCAATTGATCGGTGGGCGACCAGATAGGAGACGATGACCGCAACACCGGCAATCGCGCCGGCCGGTACCGCGAAGCGCAGTACCCGCTTGAGGAAGCCCGGCGTGTAGCGGCGCTTATTCGGTCCCAAGGCCAGGAAAAAAGCCGGAATACCGATTGTCAGCGTCGAGACCAGAGTCAAATGCCTTGGCAGGAAGGGGAATGGGAGGAACAGAACTGCCGCGGAAATGATCGCGATCAGGCTCATCACATTTTTGGCGACGAACAGGTTCGCCACCCGCTCCACGTTGCCGATCACCCGACGTCCCTCGGCCAGCACCGATGGGAGATGAGAGAACTTCCCGTCCAGTAATACCAACTGGGCCACTGCTTTCGTGGCCTGCGCGCCATTGCCCATCGCCACACCGATGTCGGCGACCTTCAATGCCAGGGCATCGTTGACGCCATCTCCGGTCATCGCGACGACATGGCCGTTCAGTTGGAGCGCACCAACCAGGGCGCGCTTCTGCTCCGGGGAGACCCGACCGAATACCACGGTCTTGTCGGCAATCTCCCGCAGTTCCTCGGCGGTGTCCCCGATGGTGCGGGCATCCACCGGTTGGTCAAAGGTCAATCCGACCCGGCGGGCGATGGCGGCCACCGTGCTCGGGTTGTCACCGGAGATGACCTTGATCGCCACCCCCTGATCGGCGAAGAACTTGAGGGTCTCGGCGGCGTCGGTGCGGACCTGCTCGCCAAGTACCACAAGTGCCATCCATCGCAGTCCGGGGGGAATTTCCTGGCCGGACAACGGGCTCTCGGTGTGGGCAAAAATCAGCACCCGGCGTCCGGTGGAAGCGATCTCGTCGACCTGGCTCCGGATCTCATCGCCCGGTTTCAACAGCACATCAGGTGCCCCGATGACCCAGGATCCGTTGCCCTCGAAGGAGGCTGCCGACCATTTGCGCGCCGAATTGAAAGCGATTGTTTCGGTTCGGACCCACCCCGGTGTCGGGTCCAGTTTGGCGCCAATGGCAGCCAGGCTGGCATTGGCATTGGGATCATCGGCGAACGCGCCGAGTGCGGCCACGGTGAACTCATCATCCGCGGGCGGGGCCAGGTGCTTGATCTCTTCATAGATGATGTCGCCAACGGTGAGAGTTCCGGTCTTGTCCAGGCAGACAACATCGACCCTGGCCAGACCCTCCACCGCAGGCAATTCCTGGACCAACACCTGCTGTTTGGTCAGCTTGACCGCCGCGAGCAGGAATGCCACCGAGGTGAGCAGTACCAAACCTTCTGGCACCAACCCGACCAGGCCGGCGGCGGAGCGGATGATGACGTCCTGCCAGACTTCGCTCCACGGGCGCCCCTGCCCGATAGTGCGCCACTGGGACCAGATCTGCAGCGGTAGCGCGATGACGATCACCCAGGTGATGTATTTGAGCAGGGTGTTGATCGAGTCCTGAATCTCCGAACGCGTCTTGGTGAATTTGCGCGCTTCGGCGGCGATTTTGTTGGCGTAGGCATCGGCGCCTACCGCGTCGGCATGGAACCTGCCGGCACCGGCGACGACGGTAGTACCGGAAAGCACCTTGTCGGACACATCTTTGGGGACCGCATCGGATTCACCGGTCAGGTTGGACTCGTCGATCTCCAGGCCGGAGCAGTCGATCAGGGCTCCGTCGGAGGGGACCTGATCACCGGTGCGCAGTTCGATCAGATCGTCCAACACCACTTCGCCGGTGGCGATGGTGGACAGTTCACCGTCGCGGATCACCTTGGTGGTGGGTGCATTGAGCAGCGCCAGGCGATCCAGCTTTCGTTTCGCCATCACTTCCTGCACGATGCCGATGGCCGAGTTGACGATCAGCGCCACACCGAACAGGCCGTCGACCGGGCTGCCGGCCACCAGCACTAGGACGAACAGGGCGCCGAGAATTGCGTTGAACCGGGTCAGGATGTTTACCTTGACGATCTGCCACACCGTGCGCGTCGAGGTCCTGTCCGTTGTATTGAGCAGACCACGACTGATCCGCTCGTCGACCTGGGCGGCCGTCAGACCAGATTCGGTACGTGGGTGATCAAGTTCGTCGTGCTGGGTGGTTGTAATCGTCACCGGCCCATCGTCCCAGATGGGTCTGAGCGAACGTGACGTATTCAGCCAACCGGGCCATCTTTTCCCAACGAGGAGTAAAGCAATCGCCGTATTTTCACCGAAATTGTCCGACGGGCGACGGCTGCTCGATCGCTCCTGACGACGGATGTGCTGAACTGAACACGATGAGTACAACATTGCTGCGCGGCGGCCGCATTCATACCGCCCACGATCCCGGAGCCACCTGCGTCGCCATCACTGACGGTGTGGTCAGCTGGATCGGACCCGATCATGGGATAGAACAGGCCGGCGCCGTTGCCGAGACCATTGATCTGGATGGTCATTTTGTGGCGCCGGCGTTCATCGACTCGCACGTTCATTGCACGGACGCCGGACTTGCACTGACCGGGCTTGATCTGTCGGGCACCAGATCGGTGACGCAGTGCCTTGATCGACTGCGGGCCTTTGTCAGCACCCACCCCGGCGGGGTGGTCTGGGGACACGGCTGGGATGACTCCAACTGGCCAGAGCAACGCCCGCCGAACCACTCCGAGATCGACGCCATCGTCGGTGGTCGGGTGACCTACCTGGCCCGGGTGGATGTGCACTCGGCGGTGGTTTCCTCGGCGCTGCATCACCAGCTGGATCAGGGCGCCGCCGGCTATGCCGCAGATGGCATTCTCACCCAGGCGAGTCATCACCAGGCGCGTGATATCGCGCGGGGCATTTTGACCGCCCAACAACGCAACACCGCGCAGTTTGCCTTCCTGTCGCACTGCGCTGCCAACGGCATGGTAGAGGTACACGAATGCGCCTATCGCGACCCGCGCGCATTGGTGGAACTCAACGGTCTGCTGTCACTCCCGCGGCTCCCGGTCGCGGTCCGTGCCTACCTCGGAGCGGCGGTCTCGGACGCTCGGGAAGCCCAAGAATTGTTGGACAGCACCGGGGCTCACGCCCTGGGTGGTGACCTATCCGTTGACGGCTCCATCGGGTCGCGCACCGCTTCGCTGTGCAGCCCCTATCGGGATTTCAACGGTCACGGGGTGCGGTATCTGAGCACCGAGGTGATCACCGATCACCTGGTTGCCTGCGCGCGCGCCGGGATTCAACCAGGCTTTCACGCCATCGGCGACGACGCGGTCAATGCGGTCGCCGAAGGACTCCGGCGAGCGGCCGAACTACTCGGCCCGGCCGGCAGTGTCGCGCTGGCCGCTGTGACGCCGCGGATCGAACATGCCGAGATGGCCGGCGCCGACGCCATCGCCGCCTTCGCTGCCACCGGAACGGTGGCCAGTGTGCAGCCGCTCTTCGATGCCTTTTGGGGCGGTGAATCCGAGTTATACGTGAAGCGACTCGGACTGGAACGTTCCTCGAAGATGAACCCGTTCAGCCGGATGGCGGCGGCCGGTGTCTCCCTGGCGTTGGGTTCGGATGCGCCGGTAACGCCGGCCGATCCGTGGGCTGCGGTCCAAGCGGCGGTCAACCACCGAACACCGGGCTACGGGTTGTCACCGCGAGCGGCGTTCACCGCGCACACCAGGGGCGCGCACCGAGCCGCCGGCCGTACCGACCGGGGGATCGGCACCATCAGCATCGGCGCGCCGGCGGACCTGGCGATCTGGCGGGCCGGTGAGTTGGTCCGACCGGAGTCCGCGGAGAAGGTTCAGCGGTGGTCCACCGATCCGAGCTCGCGGGTCCCGATGCTGCCGGACCTGCGACCGGGTGCCGAACTGCCGACCTGTGTTGCGACCGTGGCAGCCGGCCGGGTTCGGTTCGACAGCGGGTTGCTGTCCCAGAGCCGGTTACTCTGACTGGCGTGGCGTCACCAACCATTGATCGCGGATCGGGCTCGGAATTTCCGTCCCCGATCGATGAGGAAACCCCTGCGAAGCCAACGAAAGCGGCCCGGCGAGCAGCCAAGCAGGAACGGATCGGCCGTCGTTGGCAGGCCCGGTGGGTGTCGCTCAAGAGCACCGGATCGCTGCGGATGCTGGCGGCCCTGGCGGCCGGGTATGGCATGTACCTGGGTACGGCGCCGCGAACCTCCTGGTGGTTCACCATTGTCGGGTTCGGCGTCCTGGGCTTGGCGCTGCACGGCCGTCGAATCGCGGCGGCGTGTGGGTTGGCCTTCCTGGCCGGCGCCGGTTACTACCTGCCGTTGCTGGGCTGGGCGAACACCTACGTGGGGAATGTGCCCTGGCTCGGTCTGGCGCTGATGGAAGCCGTCCTGGTGATGCCGGCCGGGGCATTGATCGCGGTCATCTCCCGTCGATTGCCCGGTTGGCCGGCGTGGGCCGCTGCGGCCTGGATCCTGGGGGAGACGCTGCGGGCGCGGTTCCCCTTCGGCGGTTTTCCCTGGGGTGGAGTCGCGTTCAGCCAGGCCGACGGCCCGTTGCTACCAGCGGCCTCCCTGGTGGGAGCCACCGGACTGGCTTTCCTGGTTCCGCTTGCCGGATTCGGTCTCTCGGAGCTGATCAGGCGGGGGTGGCAAGATCGCAAAACTGTGACGCTCAAGTTGTTCCTCACCCCGCTCATTGCGGTGTTGGCCGCTTTCGGGATCGGCGCTGCCGGCATTCTCACCGTCCACGATCCGGTCGATGATCCGCAGGAGGTGATTGCCATCGTCCAGGGCAATGTGCCGCGAGCGGGCCTGGACTTCAACTCGCAGCGCCGGGCAGTCCTGGACAACCACGCAGCCCAAACCCATAAGCTGGCCGAAGCAGTGCGAAATGGTACGTCGCCGCCACCGAAACTGGTGATCTGGCCCGAAAATTCCTCCGATATCGACCCCTACACCAACCCCGATGCTTCCGAGGTGATCAGCGAAGCAGCCCGGGACATCGGGGTGCCGATCTTGGTCGGAGCTGTTGTCGGCGCCGATGAGCCCAAGCGGAATTACAACATGGGTATCGTGTGGGACCCGGTGACCGGTCCGGGGCAGACCTACACCAAGCGGCACCCGGTGCCGTTCGGTGAGTACATGCCCTACCGGTCGTTCTTCCGGATCTTCTCCGACAAGGTCGACCTGCTCAAAAGCGAATTTCTGCCGGGCGATCGGGTCGGCAACATGGATCTGGCCGGCGTCAACGTCGGCGACGTGATCTGCTTCGAGGTGGTGTACGACGATCTGGTCCGTGATGTCGTGAACGGCGGAGCTCAGGTGTTGGTGGTGCAGACCAACAACGCCACCTTCGGGTATACCAGCGAAACCTGGCAGCAGTTGGCCATGAGTCGGGTGCGAGCGGTGGAGCACGGACGGGAGGCGCTTGTGGTGTCGACCAGTGGCGTCTCAGCGGTTATCCGGCCGGACGGGTCGGTCGCGGCCAGTATCGGTCTGTTCACCCCCGGGTATCTGACCCCCTCGGTTCCCCTCAGCTCGGCCACGACGCCGGGAACAGTTATCGGGGGACCGATAGAATGGCTGCTCACGCTGGCGGCGCCCGTCGGGCTGATCGGCGGTTGGCTGATCAGCCGCAAACGTACAAAGCCCAGTCAGACAATGACGACGAACCATGAGGAGCAAGCACAGTGATGTCCCCAGAAGCCGACAGGGTGCTGGTCCTGATTCCTACGTACAACGAGCGGGAGAATCTGCCGTTGATCCTGGACCGATTGCTGGCCGCGGTCCCGACGGTCGATGTTCTGGTGCTGGATGACTCCAGCCCGGATGGCACCGGCGAGGTGGCCGATGCTCGGGCCGAAGCAGATCCTCGGATCAACGTGATGCACCGAAAGGTCAAAGCCGGTCTGGGGGCTGCCTATATCGCGGGGTTCCGCTGGGGTCTGGAACGTGATTATGACGTTCTGGTCGAGATGGATGCCGATGGCTCGCATCCCCCGGAACATCTGCCGCGACTGCTCGGCGCATTGGTCCATGCCGATCTGGTGATCGGCTCCCGGTACGTTCCGGGCGGCGAGGTGGTGAACTGGCCCAGGCGTCGTGAGGTCCTGTCCAAGGGCGGAAACCTGTATTGCCGCTTGGCTTTGGGTATCGGTGTCCGCGATATCACCGCCGGTTATCGCGCCTACCGCGCCGATGTGCTGCGGTCACTGGACCTGGACGCCGTTGAATCGCACGGGTACTGCTTTCAGGTCGATCTGGGTTGGCGAACGATCCAGCATGGCTTTCGGGTGGCCGAGGTGCCGATCACGTTCACCGAGCGAGTCATCGGGGACTCCAAAATGAGCGGAAATATCGTCAAAGAAGCGCTGCTCAAGGTGACGGTCTGGGGAATCAAGCACCGAATTCACCAGGTTCGGAGCCTTTTCAGTCGAGGCAATAAAAAAGAACTCGCGCGATAGGCGCGAGTTCTTCTTTGCCGATCTGATTCTTTTATTGGCCTGATTCCGCTTCTGGTCTGTTGCGAACAGGTCGATCCATAATCGTTCCGGGGGAACGTCTTTCAGCGCCGCCGCGCGGTCAATCAGGACGCGGTGCGGCGGCTCTTGAGTTCGGCCAGACGCTCGTTCAGAATTTCTTCGAGTTGTTCGACGGTACGACGCTCGAGCAACATATCCCAGTGCGTGCGGGGGGGCTTGACGTTCTTCACCTCGGGAGCCGAACCATCAACCAGTTTGGATTCCTGGCCATGCATCCGGCAGTCCCAGACAGCGGGGACCTCGGCATCGTCAGCCATCGGGACGGCGAATTCATGGTCCCGTGGGCACCGGTAGGTAGCGGTGCGGCGCGGTGCCAAATCGTGGTTCCGATCAGCCTCGTAGCTGGTTGCTCCAAGACGACTTCCACGAAGGACGCGGTCGGCCATTGGTCATTCCTTCCTGACTGCAATGTAGACGCGGCAAAGTTCGCCGCTGTTTTGATGCCAAAGGAGTTAACGCTCAGTGGGACGCAAATGTTCCCAAGATCATCTTACCGTGCTGGTCAAGCCAAAGATGCCCGCGCCGGCTCGCCGGTTTCGGCGTAGCGTTTACCACATGGCGGACTATGGGCAATACTGTCCGGTCGCCAAGGCGACCGAAGTGCTGGATCAGCGGTGGTCACTGCTGATCATCAGGGAGTTGCTGCTGGGCAGCTCCCATGTGAACGACATCCGCCGCGGGGTGCCGCGGATGTCGCCGTCCCTGTTATCCAGGAGATTGCGCGAACTCGTCCGGCAAGGGATGGTGGCGCAATCGGCACCCGACTCATTCACCCTGACCCCGGCCGGAGAGGCGCTGCGACCGGTGTTGGAGGCACTGGGCACCTGGGGTGCGCGGTGGCGGCCCTTGGATGCATCCGATTGTGATCCGCGGCTGTTGATGCGGGATGTGGCGCGGACGCTCAATCGTGACCGGCTGCCCCCCAGCCGAACCGTGCTGCATTTCGAACTCACGGATGCGGTAATGCCGGAGCGTCATTGGTGGTTGAAGGTGTCACCGACGCAGACCGATCTGCACGACTTCAACCCAGGGATGGAACCAGATTTGGTGATCAGTACCGATGTGCTGACGCTGGCGAAAATCTGGCGCGGCGATGTTACCTGGGAAGCAATGCGAACACTTGGCCGGGTCCGGGTGACCGGGCCACGTGAGCTGAGCAATCAGTTGCCAATATGGTGGGGCACAACACCATTCGTCACAACAGGTCCAGCGACGGCAGATTCAGGGGGTGAATGGGAGCGTGCCCTCGCCTGAGGATGGCCCGAGGTCACCATTGCGATGGTGGGTGCGGCACAGCACCTGATAGTGCACCGTGTCCGGCGCTGCCATTGCGCCCCGGTTCGGATCCTCTGCTGATCCGGACTCGGCCTGCGTTCCAGCGGGGTTCGGCGATTCGGAAACGGTGTCGGCAACCACCACAGTCGCGCCGTCTCGGACGACCTCGCCGTTGATCACCCGGGCGTTGAACCGGCCGGGGCGGCCACACCAACAGAGCACCTCCACCTGAAGCGGGAGTACCTCGTCGGCCAACTCGAACCAACGAGCCGAGCCGGGAAACAATCGACCACGAAAGTCGGTGGCAATACCGAAGGCATAGATATCGACCTGAACGTCGTCGGCCAGCTGCGCCAGTTGTTCCACCTGCTCCGGGGTGAAGAACTGGGCTTCATCGATGATCAAATAGTCGACGCGGCGGCCGACCGCCCACGAACCACGCACCAGATCGGCCAAGTTCATCTCGTCATCGACCTCGACGGCTTCGCGGGTAATCCCGATCCGGGATGAGATCTGCGGTTTGCGGGAGCGGTCCATCCGGGTCAACAGCATGCCGCAACGTCCCTGACGCGAGTGATTGTGGTCCATCTGCAATGCCAGGGTGGACTTGCCACAATCCATCGGACCGTAGAAATACTTTACCTGACCGGCAGTGACCAGACCTCGTCGCGAACCGGACGCGGGTACCTGGGACAGGGCGGTGGCGAGGGTCTCCTGATGGTCAGCTGGCACGGGATCAAACTGTACGGGTTCGATGCCCGGTCCTGGCTCAGGCCGTCCAGGCGTTGCGCGCCTGCAGTACCTGTTTGAGCAGGTCAGGGCGGTCTGTCATGATTGCGTCCACGCCGAGATCAAATAGTCGGTTCATCTCGGCCGGATCATCGATGGTCCAGACATGCACCTCGATGTTGCGCCGATGCGCGGTGTCCACAAAGGCGGAATTGACCACCGTGATTCGGCCCTGATGCACCGGGACCTGCGCGGCAACGGCGCCGTGGGCTCGAAAGGGCACGGGCAGTCGTCTGGCCCGTCCGACCAGTCCGACTACTTGGCGCGGTCCCAACGAGGTGGCGGTACCCGGGCCAAGTGCGGCCCGCACCGATTGCAGTCGCTTGTCGGAGAAGGCCCCGATACAAACCCGTTCCAGCGAGTTGGTCCGTCGCAGGGCATCCAACAAGGGTCCGACGGCGCGGTCGGATTTGGGGTCGATATTGAATTTGGCGTCCGGGAAATCACCCAGCAGATCTTCGAACAACGGAATCGGTTCGCGGCCGCCGATCCTGGCCTTTTTGACCCGGTCCCAAGGAAGGGCTGCGATCCGTCCTTTGGCGTCGGTGACGCGGTCGAGAAAGTGATCGTGGAATGCGAGCAACCGGCCGTCGGCGGTGACATGGACGTCGGTCTCCAAATAGTGATAGCCCTGGGCGACGGCCTCGGCGAAGGCTGCCGCGGAGTTCTCGCAGCCGGCCAGGTCGCCGGTGTGCCAGCCTCGGTGCGCGAATGCTCGAGGGGCGTTGCCGTCCAGGTAGCGCGTCATGTGCCCAGTTTGCCTGCCTGTGCCCAATAAGGTGAATCCATGCGTAGGTCGGCACCAACCCGGTGCGAATGGTGTGGGCGCGAGCTGCCCCTGCAGGAGGGGCTCGGTCGCCGACGACGCTATTGCGGGCAATCCTGTCGCCAACGGGCCTATGAGAACCGCAATGCGCTGCAGCGCGGCGAGTTGCCGCCGGACGCGGTGGTGCTGACCGTGGACGAGGCCAATGATCTCGCCGACCGTCTCTATCAGATGCGTTGTGCTGCTGAGGATGTAGCCACTGCTGTTGGCGAGAAGGCCGACGCCGCAGAATTGGCCGAGTTGGTTTCGCAGATGATGGAATCGGCCAAGGCCGCCGAGCGTATTCGGTGACCTGATCCGAATCGGATTCAGCAAGCGGAGTTCGGCAACCCGCAGTACAGTGGGAAGTGGTCGGGCGCCTGCATCCCCCAGGCTCCACAGCAATATCGCCGGATTGGGATACCGTGGCCCTCGGGTCAGCTGGAACCTTCTCGTGCACTCGCCTTGAGGCGAAGCGACGCCCGACCCCAAACTCCCGGTCCTTGATCGTCTGCCCGTGTTGATCGAGCGCCCTACATTGATCGAGCGCCTGGTATTGATCGAGCGCCCTACATTGACCGAGAGGCCGTAGCTCATCGAGCTCCCGTGGCGAATCGAGCGAAGTCGAGGTCCCTAGACGCTCCGCAATGTCAACACCGACAGCTCATTTGGTGCAAAGACCCGAAACGGCGGACCCCAGAACCCACTGCCGCGGCTGGTGTAGAGCTGGGTCCGGCTCCCGAAGCCGACCAACCCATGCAGCGATCTCTGGTCCAGCATCACCAGATAGTGGAACGGCCACAATTGTCCGCCGTGGGTATGCCCGGAGATCTGCAGGTCGACGCCCCCGGCGATGGACTGCTTGATCTGTTTCGGCTGGTGGGCCAGCAGCAGGATGGGAAGTGCCGGGGGCGAGCCGGCCAGGGCCTTCGTCAGATCGGCTCCCTGGCCGTCCTCACCGGAGCCGGCTGCCGTCAAGTCGTCCACCCCGGCGACGATGAGCTGGTCACCGCCGCGGCTGACCACCAGGTGCCTGTTGTGCAATGCGTCCCAGCCCAATTCGGTCATATGCCTGATCCACTCGCCGGCGCCACTGAAATATTCGTGGTTTCCGGTGATGTAGACCCGGGCCAGCCGTCCACGAGCATTTCGCAGGGGCTCAACCTGATCGTGCCGCATGGCGACCGTGCCATCGGCCAGGTCGCCGACGTGGGCGAGCACGTCGGCGTCCAACTCGTTGACGCGCTCGACCAGTCGACGGGACCAGCCCGCACGTTTGATCGGTCCGAAGTGGGTATCGGCGATGATGACGATCCGCAGCCCGTCCAGACCCTGGCCCAGACGGGGGATCAACACATCGGTTTCGCGAGCCGGTGGGACGCGCATGGCTCGTTGATAGCCGAGCAACAGGATCCCGACCGTCCACACGCCGACGACGGCGGCAACCCAGCGCGCGCTGACCAGATGGGGAACCCCGGCCACCTGCAGTCCAAAACTGACCAGCCACCCGATCGTTGACCAGACGAACAATTGCCAGATGATGCCGAGCCAACTGTCACCGATAACGGCCAACCCGTCATTGTGTCGCTTGCCGTGCCCGCGCATCATGAGCAACGGGAAAGCCACCAGCATCACCGCAAAGACAGCCGTACCGATGAGAGTCACCACTGCCGGCCAAGCCGGCGCCATCACCAGCAATGACCACGGCAACGAATGCAGGAGCAGTAGGACGAGAACGAGGACGATGACGAATCTGAAACCGCGCGGCACTGATCACACCTTCTGCTGATTCCGGCCGAACCTGACGCGGTCCGACCCGGCCCTGCCACGGTACTCGCGCTGCTTGCAGCGAATGTGTGTCCAGCTCTGAGCCATCCCGGGTTTT
>JBBSUU010000015.1:0-15333 GCA_038234115.1 Mycobacteriales bacterium | reverse complement strand
CGGTCGTCCCGGTTTTTGGCCATCGCCTTGGCCACCACTGCGTCAAAACCGATCGGCAGCCCGGGAACTACCTCCGACGGCTTTGGCGGATCCTTTTTCAGGTGGGCCGACATCGTGGCGAACGGGGACTCTTCGGGAAATGGCACGCTGCCGGTCAACAATTCGTAGAGCACGCAACCCAGAGCGTAGATATCCACCCGGCGGTCGATGTGCTTGGCCTCGATCTGCTCCGGAGAGGCATAGGCGAGGGTGGCCAGCATATTTCCGGTGCCGGTCAGATGCTGCACCTCGTCGATAGGTTTCGCGATACCGAAATCGGTCAGCAGGACTGTTTCCGGGTCGTCCGGGTCATCCGGCGGCGCCAACAAAATATTTGCCGGTTTGACATCTCGATGGAGCAGCCCGTTGCGGTGTGCAAAGTCCAAACCGGCGCCGACTTCACCGATAATGTGCACCACCCGCTCTGGTGTCATCGCGCCGTCCTTGGCACGGGCGGCATGCGCCGCATCCGAACCGGCGACATGCTGCATGGCGATCCACAGTTGCCCATCGGAGGAGCCGCGATCGTAGACTGCGACGATATTACGGTGGATCAGGCGAGCGGCCAGATCGGCTTCTCGCTCGAACCGAATTCGGAAGCTCTCATCGGTGGACAGCGCCGAACTGAGCAGTTTCAGCGCGTCCTTGCGCGGCAGTCTCGGGTGTTTGGCCAGGTAGACCGACCCCATGCCGCCAGTGCCCAGCACGGATTCGATGGTGTATCCGGCGAACACCTGTCCTGGCGAAAAGGCCACAGTTTTCTATGCTCCTGCTGGTTGTACTGTTCTGTGCGATGGATGCAAATATTGCTGGTCGGGCTCTTGATCCGTGCCTGTCACCTTGACCGAACCCACGTCAACAATAGCCAAGTGCCGAAGCCGATGTCATCGGAATGGCCCACGTCGTAATCAATTTGCGCGCCTGGGCGGTCACCTCTGTCCACCCAGGGTTGCCCGATGCGGGATCATGGTGGCATGCCCGCATCGATTGACACCGCGAACCCACACCGCGCCGCTCCGCTCGTCGGCGCGGCAGGGGTGACGTCGTGACGACCGCGCTGACCGGTTGGGCCGCTCCCACCGTTGTCGGTCCGGTATCGGCGACGGTGCCGGTTCCAGGATCCAAGTCGATCACCAACCGTGCCCTGATCCTCGCCGCGCAGGCAACCGCGCCTTCGGTGCTCGTGGCGCCGTTGAGGTCACGGGACAGCGAGCTGATGGCGGCGGCGCTTCGCGCTCTCGGAACCGGCGTTCTGGACGAACCCGATGGCAACTGGCGGGTGACGCCGGGGCCACTGACCGGGCCGGCACATATCGACTGCGGCCTGGCCGGCACCGTCATGCGGTTCCTGCCGCCGCTGGCCGCATCCGCGGCCGGCCGGATCGCCTTCGACGGCGACCCGCAGGCACGTACCCGGCCAATGGCTACGGTGCTGGATGCTTTGCGTGATCTCGGCGCCGATATCGTCGGCGGTTCACTGCCCTTCACCATCACCGGATCCGGCAGTCTGCGCGGCGGTACGGTCCGGATCGATGCTGCGGCATCGTCCCAGTTTGTCTCCGGGCTGTTGCTTTCCGGCGCCTCCTACCTCGACGGGGTCACCGTGATCCACGATGGCAAACCGGTTCCGTCGCTTCCCCATATCGAGATGACAGTACAAGCACTGCGTTCGGTCGGCGTTCGGGTCGATGACAGCTCGGCCAATCGCTGGCAGGTGTTCGCCGGTCCGGTGGGCCCGTGGACGCTTCCCATCGAGCCCGATTTGTCCAATGCCACCCCATTCCTGGCAGCTGCCGCAGTCACCGGCGGTCGCGTCACGATACCGAATTGGCCCGGCACCACCACTCAACCCGGCGACCAGATCAGGCAGATCCTGCAGTTGATGGGCGCGCGGGTACAACTGCGCGAGGGCAACCTGACCGTCAGCGGCCCCGAGGTGCTCGACGGCATCGATGTTGACCTACACGATATTGCCGAGCTCACACCCACCGTCGCCGCACTTGCCATACTGGCGCAGGGGCCATCGCATTTGCGCGGGATCGGCCACATTCGAGGGCACGAAACCGATCGGATTGCCGGTCTTGCCCATGACCTGCGAGCAGTCGGCGCGACAGTCGTCGAAGATGCCGATGCACTCCACATCACGCCGGGCGAGCTGACCGGCCGGCAGTCGCACGGGGTCGACTGGAAGGCCTACGCCGATCATCGGATGGCCACCGCGGGCGCGATCGTCGGACTGCGGGTTCCGGGCGTGGTCGTTGACGATATCGACTCAACGGCAAAGACTTTGCCCGGCTTCGACCGGATGTGGGCGCAGATGCTGGGGAGTGGATCCTGAAATCCCTGGGCGATCGGTGGGACAACGACGATGTCCGGGTCCGGCCGGGTAAGAGCTCTCGACCCCGCACAAAAACTCGGCCGGGCCACACCGAGGCGGTCGATGGTTTTGTCGTCACGGTCGACCGGGGGCGGTACACCTGCCTGGTCGGCGAGGGCAGCAAGAATGCCCGATTGGTGACGGCCATGAGGGCACGGGAGTTGGGGCGCCGCGGCGTGGCGGTGGGCGATATCGTGCACATCGTCGGCGATGCCTCGGGCAAGTCGGACACCCTGGCCCGCATCGTCCGGATCGCCGACCGCACGTCGGTCCTGCGTCGTTCGGCTGACGATACGGACCCGGCCGAGCGCATTCTGGTGGCAAATGCCGACCAGTTGGTCATTGTCTGTGCGTTGGTGAATCCGGTCCCTCGCACCGGATTCATCGATCGTTGCCTGGTGGCCGCCTATACCGGCAATTTGGATCCGGTCCTGGTACTCACCAAGGCTGACCTGGCCGACCCGACCGACCTGATCGCCGCGTATGCCGACGTCAAACTCAAGGTCCTGTTCACGGCCCGTGACGCGGATCTGATTGTGGGCATCGAGAAAGTGCGAGAAGTGTTGCACCGCAAGGTTTCCGTTCTTGTTGGACATTCCGGTGTTGGCAAATCCACCCTGGTGAACGCCCTGGTACCCGATGCGTACCGGGCAATCGGATCGGTCAGCGGGGTCGGCAAAGGGCGACATACCTCCACTTCGGCGCTGGCACTACATCTGCCTGATGGTGGTTGGGTCGTTGACACCCCAGGAGTGAGATCCTTTGGGCTGGCGCATGTCACGGCCGATGATCTCCTTGTCGCCTTCGAAGACCTGCTGCAGGCAACGGTAGATTGCCCACCGGGGTGCGGCCACGGCACGGACGAAAAATGCGCCCTGGACGCTTTTGTCGCCGCGGGCGGGGCCACATCGGAAAGATTGGACTCCTTTCGCCGCTTGCTCTCCTCGCTCGCCGGCGAGGAATTGGAATAACTACCGGGTTTGTTCTGACGTACTGTGCGCTGCTCGCCCGTCCACTTGCAGAGTTATCCACACTGAGGGCAACCGCCGGAAGTTATCCACAATTCAATTCCGGTCCCCACCCGGCAGATCCGGATCCGGCAATCTATCCCCGTGGCCACATTCGACCTCCCGCTCACCGTGCGCGTCAACGAGACGGACATCCCGTTGGTGCTTCGCTCTACTGCCGGTGTGAAGCTCGGTGAAGCGCTACCCGAAATTCTTGGTGCCGCCGGACTACCCGCCACCGCAACGCTGTTCTGGGGGCTGGCGCCGGTAGATCCACTCTGGGTACTGGGACACGGAATCCTGATTGCCGGGGTCTGCCTTTCCGATCGCCGGCAGGACATCCCGCTCACGATCGCGACTGTGCTGGGCCTGGCCTGCGTCGCAGGGCCGGATGCCGGCCGCACGGAGCCGCTGGAGCCCGGAGAACTCACCATCGGCCGGGACGCCGCCGCCGACTTCGTCATAGACGACCCGCAGCTGTCCAGAATGCATGCCGTGGTGACCGTCGACAGCCTGGGCGTGGGAATCCAAAATCTCAATTCGCTGAACGGCATCCGCATCGATGGGAAATGTCAGGACGCGGCGGCGGGTCTGGAGACCGGACAACTCATCGAGGTCGGGGCCAGCCTGTTGCAGACCAGGCTCATGTGTCCGCCGATCGCTGTGCTCGCAACCGACGCCGAAGGGCACCTGGCAGTCCTTCGGTCGGCCCGGGTGAAGGGCAACTGGCGTACTCCCGACCTCCGGGCTATCGGCGAGGCACCGGTCCGAAACCGCAAACCGCTACCGATGATGGCCGCGGTCATGGCCGGCATCCTGGGAGTTGGGATCGCCGTGATCACCGGGTATTGGATGGTCCTGCTGCTGGCCGCCCTGGGGCCGCTGATGATGATCACCAACGCCATTTCCGATCGAATCGGTGGCCGCAAATCTCACCGGCGGCTCACTTCTCAATATGCCTTGGACGCCGCCGATCATCAGCTCCGATTGACGGCAATCTGCGACGCCGACCTGACCGATTCCTGGGATTGCAATCCGGACCCGGCGACCATCCTGCAGTACGCGCAGCGCCCATCGGCACGCCTGTGGGAAAGGGGCCGGACCGGACCGGATTGGCTTCACCTGCGATTGGGGGTGGGCTACCGGCCGGCCCGGATCAGCGGAACACCCCCACCGTTGGTCGGACCGGCCCCGGTAGTCCTGGACCTTGCCACCACGGGCGTCGCCGGGATCTGCGGTGACGGGCGGGGCCTCTTGAGATGTTTGATCGCCCAGGCGGCCGTACTTCATTCCCCGGCCCAGTTGCGGATCCTGATCTTCAGCGCGGAACCGGATCTGGCAGCCGCCTACGGACTTCCGCATGCCGGCCCGAGTCCCGGTGAACTGGGCACGGTGATCACGACGGACGCAGCGGCCGTCGACGCGTTGGCCCTTTTGGCGTCGGCTCCGCCTTCGCAAGACACCCTGCTGATCTTTGATGCAGCATCGAGATGGCGCGCTATTTCCCGTGTTGCCGAGACTCTTTTGAGCTGTCTGGACCCGAAATCCGGGCTCTCGGCAATCTGTCTGGAGTCGGACTCACGGCGACTGCCCCACGAGTGCGGCACGGTAATAGACATTGACTCCACCGCCGGCACACTGCGCGTCCGATCCCCCAGTGGTGTCAGAGTTGGTACCGCCGACGGCATCTCAGACAGGTGCCTGGAATCGATAATTCGCTCGCTCGTGCCGCTGACCGATCCGGACATCACCGCGAACGCGATGCCGAGACTGCTGGGGCTTGCCGACCTCGGTGTCGGTCTGACGGGTACCGAAGCCGATGCCGAATTGGTCAGAGCGCGGTGGCGATTACCGGGTGCGCACGCCCTGCTCGGCAGTGCCGGTGCCAAAGTCATCACGCTGGATCTGGATGAGGATGGTCCGCACTTTCTGATCGCGGGCACCACCGGATCAGGTAAGTCCGAGTTGCTGCAGACTCTGGTGGCCACCCTCGCGCTGGCTGCACCGCCGCAGCTGATGTCATTTCTGCTGATGGACTACAAGGGCGGTGCCGCCTTCGCCGAAGCGGCGCAGTTGCCGCACACCACGGGTCTGGTCACAGATCTGGATCCGGGCTCCGCCGCCCGCGTCTTGACCAGTTTGCGGGCCGAGCTCCACGCCCGGGAAAAGCAATTGGCTGCAGCGGGTTTACCGGACCTGGCCGCGTTACAGCGGTTGGTTGGTACCCAGTGTCCACCGCGTTTGATCATCGTGGTTGATGAATTTGCCGCGCTGTCAACCGATCTCCCTGATTTCATGACCGGGTTGGTGGACATCTCTCAGCGGGGACGATCGCTTGGGGTGCATCTGGTGCTCGCCACCCAGCGGCCGGCAGGGGTGGTGAGCCCGGCGATCAAGGCCAATATCACCGGCCGGATCTGTCTTCGGGTCACCGATGATCACGACTCCGCTGATGTGATCGACTCTCCGTTGGCAGCAGCAATTCCGCGGACCAGTCCTGGTCGGGCCTATCTGCGGACCGGCAAAGGGCAGATCACTGCATTCCAAACCGCTCGCGTCGCGGGGCCGTGGGAACCCCCCGACTCCACTGTCATCCAGGTGCACCGCCGCCGCCCGGACGGCCGAATCCCACAAAGCGCCGACCCGCCCAACTCCGATCCACCAGGGGGAACCACTGTGCTCCAAGTCCTGGTTCGGGCCTGCCGCGCCGCCGCTGCCGGACTGCCCCCGATCCGGCGACCCTGGCTACCGGCACTTCCGACGAAATTGACTTCGGCTGCTGCGATTGCGGCCGCATTTGCCAGCAACGTCGGTTCGCAAGGTGCCGCCGGCTTGACCCTGGCAGCGGCCGCCGATTCGAGCCCGGCAGCGGTCGCCGGCTCGAGCCTGGCAGCGGGTTCCGGCTCGAGCTTGGCCGCGGCCATCGCTGCGGACTTTGCGGCGGCCGTTGGTTTCACCCAGCCGGGCGCCGCACCAGGGCGGGAGCCGGACAGCCACACCGCGGGGTCTGCGATCGTCGGCCTGATCGATCTACCGTCCCAGGGAAGGCAAGAACTCCTTCTCGCCCCCCGCGGTTCGGTGATGTTCTGGGGCGCCGCAGGTTCTGGACGTAGCTGCGCATTACGGACCATTGGCCGCGCCAATCTGTTGTCAGCGCCGGATACTGAAATTGCCGTCGTCGATCCGGCCGGAACGTTGTTCCACCTCCGGACCTGGACCAGCTGCACGACTTACCTCGACGGGCATGATCCCTGGTTGGTGGCCAGGCTTTCGGAGCGGTTGGCGCAGGAGATGGCCGCCCGCACCACCTTCGGCGAGGGCCACGATGGCCGCGCCGAACTCGAACAGCGGCCGCCCCGACCACATCTGTTGATCCTGATCGACGGCTGGGAAAGCTGCGTGTCCATGCTGGACGCCCAGGATTTTGGAGCGGCCTCAGCTCGTTTTCTCGAGTTGGCGATCCGCGGGCCGGCAGTCGGAATCTTCGTTGCCACTACGGCCGATTCCCGGATCCAGCACTCCCGCGCGGCTGCGGCCTTTGCGCTCCGGATAGAACTCGGACCACCGGATGCTCCCAGTACCGGCAGCAGCCGGCTGATTTCATCACCCGATTCAACCGGCGGATCGGCTGCGGAGATCGGGACCCAGGGCTGGCCACCGGGTCGCGGGAGGCTGGCCAGTGGACATGCCGTGCAATTGGTCCTCGACTCCCCCGGCCCGCCGGCGCCCACGCCGATGCTTGAGGGCAAGGGCGGCGGAACTGTTGTCATCCGGGAGCTGCCCGGCACCGTCACATCGGAGGAATTGCCGACATCGATTCCGGAGTCGTTGTACTGGTCGCTGGGTGGCGATGACGGGCAACCGATCGGTCTTAATAGCACCTTGGGTCAGGTTTCGCTCTTGGTCGCCGGACCCCGGCGTAGTGGGGTCACCACGGCGCTGGCAACTTTCACCGCTGCCGCGCTGTCCTGCGGGGTACCGGTGCTGCAGATTGTTCGCATCCCCATCACCCCTGCTCCTGCCGGGCTACGACAGGTCAGCACGCGAGACGGGCCCGCCGAGTTGGAATCGGCATTTGCTCGGCACGAAGGACCGCTGTTGGTCATCGCTGACGACGGCCATGAACTTCACGAGACCCCGGCGGGAGCTGTGTTGGCCAAGTTTCTTCAATTCGCCGGCCCCGGCCAGAATCTGATCCTCGGGGTTCGGGCCGATCGTTTGGGCCGGAGTTATCGCGGACTCATTGCCGACTTGGCGGCAATGCGCCGCGGCGTTCTTCTGCAACCCGATGGACAGGACGGTGCCGCCTTCGATCTGCAACTTCCCCGACGTCGACGACCGGGGCCACCGGGTCGCGGACTGCTGGCCGACTGTGGGCTGGCGATTCCGGTTCAGGTGGCGCTGCACCGGGCGCCCACACCACGGACAAATCCGCTGCGTCAGCTTGCCTGATTGTCCTGTTCGGACAAGGCGGCCACCGGTGTCAGCAGTGGGCGCTTGGCTTCCATATCGTCCCCGGAGGATTTTCCGGTCAGTCGCCGCTGCACCCAGGGCAGCACGTGACCGCGGTAATACTCGGCCTGAGCGAGGATCGGATGCTCCGGAATCGGTAATGGCGCAGGCTGTTCCAACCAGGGCAACGGGAACTGCACCCCCAACTCCCGCAGCAACCTGGCTGCCACCTGTCGGTGTCCAAAAGAGTTCAGGTGTAGGCGATCTTGATCCCAGTAGCGAAGGTCCCGCAGGGCTGTTTCGTTCCAGAGATCAACCAATACCGCGCCCCGCCGTTGAGCGATCTGCCGGATGCCGTCACAGAAGCGATCGCCGTGAGATCGGATAACCCGTTTCATCGGCAGGTGGTCGGAAGGGTCCGCACCCGTGAACAGGACGACCGTGATGTCGTGCTCGACCAGTCTGGCAACCACCTGATCGCAGAGCCGCATCAAGCCGGTCAGGTCCACCCCGGGACGCAGGATGTCGTTCCCACCCGCGGCGAAGGTCAGCAAATCCGGTGCCATCGACAGCGCCAAATCCAGCTGGTCGTCAACGATCTGACCAAGGAGCTTGCCCCGGATGGCCAGGTTCGCGTAGTGAAACGCCGAAACCGGCGCTCTCATCTGTTCCTGGTCGCACTGTCGTGCGGAATTTCCCGCGGCACCAGAACTGGAGGCCATGGCGAGTTGCTCGGCCACCAGATCCGCCCATCCCCGCATCGTGCCGTCCGGTCGGGGATCGCCGACCCCTTCGGTGAAGCTGTCGCCCAGTGCCACAAAACTTTGGAGCATCATTTCGCCTCTTCCAACACGGTGCGATACCACTCTGTTTGAATCGTGCCTATCCCGCACCGCGCAAGTTGACAGCGTAGACCCCAAAGTTACTCGTCAGTAGATTGCCTGCCTGCGAGTTGGGGCACCTCGTAGTGACTCAGGACACAATCAAAAAGAACATGAAAGTTCATGCTCTTTGCCTGAACGGTGGAATACTTCAAACATCAGGTTGTTGAAAGTTCATGTACTGAGCAATCAGCCACCTCACCCGAACACTTCACGGAGGAAAGACATGACCAGCACCCAGACCGCATTGACCACCGGCACGTGGAACGCGGACGTTGTTCACAGCGACGTTGCCATCAAAGTTCGTCACATGGCCGTCGGAAAGGCCAAGGGCAACTTCGCTCTGACCTCCGCGGTTCTCACCGTCGGTGAAAACGGAATCGCCGATTCAGCAGTCGTCGCCGTGATCGATGCAGCGAGCATCAACACCAAGAACGCAGATCGTGACGCACATGTCCGCTCCGTCGACTTCCTGGATGCCGAGAAGTTCCCGACCATCGAGTTCCGCTCCACCGAGGTTCGCAACTTCAACGGTGAAGGTTTCACCCTGGTCGGCGACCTGACCCTGCACGGCGTGACCAAGTCCGTCGAACTGGAGACTGAATTCCTCGGCGAAACGGTGGATGCCTATGGCCTGACCCGTACCGGCTTCTCCGCCGAGGTCACCATCAACCGCAAGGACTATGAAATCACCATTGAGATGGGTTTCGGTGTGGGTAACGCGGTTGTGGCCGACAAGATCGAGATCTCCCTGGAACTCGAATTCGTCAAGGATGCTTCCTGATCTTTATTTCAGCCGCTGGCGGTCGGCGCGATAAGCGCGAGCTGAACCCACTCGTCGGGGAACATTATTCAAGATTGCGCCCCCGACCGACAAACTGCGAATAGGCACGGAAACAACGAATCCCCCTGCTCCGGCAGGGGGATTCGTTGTTGTTACCCGCAAACCGCGTTCGAGGACGAGAAGCCCTATTCTTCCAGTCCCAACTCCGCCAGCAAGTACGCGATTTCCCCTGGCGCGTACCAAGCCAGGTCGAAGTCTTCCGCGCTGCCCAGGACAAATTCAGCATCCAGATCGCCGAGGTCGGCGGCGTCAATGATGTCGATGGCTGCGGCAACAGCTTCCGCTGCGTCGGCGCCATCAATGTGAACTGCAGCCACCGCCGACCACTGCACAACCGGAACGATCCGGACCGCCGCCCGATCCAGATCATCGCGCTCGGTCACCTCGTCGACGTCGGCAGCAATGACCACTCGGAGTTTGGTCAGCTGTTCGGCACCGATCTGCGCTGCCATCAACCGTAGGGAAGCTCGGGCTGCATCAAGCATTGCCAGATATTCCAGCTCTTCGGTATCGGCATCGGGATAGGACTGGATCAGCGATTGTGTCACCGCGAACGCGGTCCCCTGCAGCACCCGAACCTCCTGGTTCTTCTGCGCTGCGGCAAGGCTTGTCAGGGTGCTCGGAAGGTAGATGCGCACGTCACTGCTTTCCGGGTTTGGCAGATGAGTGGGGATGATCGCGTTTCGGTCGTTGCGGTGCCGGCTTGGGCGCCGGTCGCAACGGCGCAGGTTTCGGGGTCGACTGCTTCGGGGTCGACTGCTTCGGGGTCGACTGCTTCGGGGTCGACTGCTTCGGGGTCGACTGCTTCGGGGTCGACTGCTTCGGGGTCGACTGCCCTGCGGCGCCGACCCCTGGTGCCGCGTTGGTTTGCGGCTTGGCAATGGACTTGGCTGTCGGCTTGGCAGGCGGCTTGGATCGAGGTCTTGCCGACTGCTCGAGTGACGGGGTTACCGGCTGATCCAGGGACGGCGGCACCCGCTGGCCCAGAGACGGCGGCACCTGCTGCCCCAGAGGCGGCGGGGCGAGCTGCCCGGCGTCGAGTTGGGCCGGAGACCGGCCGCCTGAACGCGCTGGACTTGCCTTCCCACGAACCCGGGGTTCCGATCCTGGAGCGGGGGCGATATGAGCACCGCCCGGGGCGACAGTGTCGCCACCGTTCTGGTCAGACTCGGCAGCGTCAGACACGACAACGTCAGGTGCAGCAACACCAGGTGCAGCAACGTCAGACTCCGCGCCCGCGGCAGGGTCGGCGGCCACCGGTGAGGCAACTGTGGTGCGCCGGGACTTGCGGGAAGTAGCGCGGAGTTCTTCCAGCGATTCGGTGATCTGCTCACCGAAATCCTCGATGTCCTGCATCGCATCCCAGTCGGCGGTCAGTCCGAAGAAGACACCGCCGTTGTAGGAAGTCACCGATAGCGCCAACGCCTGACCCTTGGCCAGCGGAGCGACCGGATACATCGCCACCACCGGTGCGCCGGCGGCATACAGCGGGATCTGCGGTCCCGGAACGTTGGTGATCAGCACGTTGTAAAGCCGTCTGGACAGCCCAGAACCGACTCTTGCACCCAGCGCGTGCAGCGTCGGCGGTGCGAACCGACCGAGTTCCATCAGGGAATCGGCGCCGACGCCCTGGCCAGATTCGGTGTGCGCCGCCATCGCAAAAGACACCTGGTGCAACCGCATCACCGGGTTCGGCTCGGCCACCGGTAGATCCAGCAGATAGGAGGCGACCGGATCGCTGGGCTCAACCACATTGGCCTCGGAAGGGGGCTGTCGAACGGACATCGGGACCATCGCGCGCAGCATTGTTCCGGGCAGCACCGGTTCACCGCGCGAGAGCAGGAACGAGCGAAGGGCACCGGTGATGATCGTCAGGATGATGTCGTTGATGGTGCCGCCGTGAGCTTTTCGGATCTCTTTGATATCGGCCAACCGGACCTGAACCCCGACAAATCGCCGCTGCCCGGAAACCGTGACGTTGAGTGCGGAACGCGGCGCGGGGCGGACCGTTCGGCTGGCGATCCGGAACATTCCGCTGATCGCCTGGCCCATCTCCAGCGCTGCAGCCCGGACATCCAACGCCGTCAATTTCGCCGCTTCCAGAATCTCGCTCGGCCGACTGGTGATATCGGCAATGGCATCCACCACCAGATCGACATCGCTGGGTGCCGGTGTCGGCAGCCAGACCTGTTCCGGTAGCGGCCGAGGCTGCGCAGAAATGTCCAGGATGGCGGCGGCAACATCGACAGCCCCGACCTTGTCCACCATCGAATGATGGGTTTTGTTCACCAGCGCAATACGGCCATGGGCCAAACCTTCAACGACATACATCTCCCAGAGCGGCCGTGTTCGATCCAGCGGCCGCGAAATCAGCCGACCGACCAGATCCGCCAATTGGGCATCGGTGCCCGGCCGCGGTAGGGCCGAGCGACGCACGTGATAGGTCAGGTCAAAGTCTTCATCGTCCACCCAGACCGGTCGGGCAATCCGACCGGGCACGAAGCGCACTTTTTGGCGATAACGAGGCACCAGGGAAAGGCGCGCTCGAATCAACTCGAAGATGTCCGAGTAGTCGAAATCTGCTCTGTTGGGTTGCAGGATCACGACACCGCCGACATGCATGGGCGTGGTGACGTCCTCGGTGTACAGAAATCCTGCATCAGAGGGCGAAAGCCGGTCAGTCATATCCGTCATCGTGGCACACCAGCCGGGCTGGTGGTGGGGGCGTGACTCCCAACTACGTACCGGGAGCTACTGCCCACCCCCCTGACTCGACCGGAACTCGTTGCTGCACAACCTGCTTGGCAAGCACTGCCAATGCAATCCGCAGTGCCGAATCCGGTGCCGCCGACGATAACGGACGTCCAGCATTCCACCCCGCATCGGTGGCCAACCGGTCCTCCGGCAAGACCAGTGGATCCTGGAGCCCAGTGAACCTGAGAAGCGCGTCGACTGCCTGTGAAGCAGACCAACCAGTTTTTCGAACTCGGTTCAGCACCACCCGGGGTCGAACGGCGGGCAGGATTTCGGCAAGCGAGGCTATCGAGCGGATCAGTCGTTCCATCCCGGGCGGATCAGCGTTACCCACAACAAGTACCCGATCAGCCGCGCCCAATACTGCCAACGTGGCGCCGTTGCGCCGCGGGGCGGTGGTATCGAAACTGAGCTCCTCGTCGGCCTCCACCGAAAACGCACAGTCCACCACGGTCAGTGTGGCCAGGGACGAGGTCAGCGACAGCACACGGGGAATAGCGGAAGGTCGCAACTCCGGCCAGCGGTCGGCTCGTGAAATGCCGGGCAGCAGTCGCAGAGTTGGTGAAAGAGACCAGGTCAATTTGGTTAGTTCAGCCACCGTCAGACGGCCGCCTGCAGCCAACCGACATGCCCCAGCCAGTCCCGGCGACTCATCAAGCACGCCAAAAGCACTGGCCAGCACGCCTCCGTAAACATCCGCGTCGACCAACAGTGCCCGATGGCCGAGCAGAGATGCCTCATCGGCCAACCCCATGGCGACCGTGGTTCGACCGGGCGCCCCGGTCGGTCCCCAGACAGCGATAACCGTCCCCGACGTTGGCGGCAAACCGGGCGGCGCACCAATAGTCGTCGCTACCCGCGGCGGCAGTGATCCCCGCGGATCGGACAGGCCAAGGTGGTTTGCCGGCCGACCCGCCAGTTCCGCCATGGCAGCCCGAGCCGAAACGATCAAAGCGTCGGCACCGGCATCGTCAGCCACCAATGCAGAGATACCCAGTAACTCCAACCGTTGCCGGGCCCGATCGTCACCGGCCGGATGCACACCGACGACCGCGACATTTGCTGCCAAGAGCCGTTCCACCGAGGAGGTATCCAGGCGACGCAAACTACTGTCTACAACCGCGATCTGAGCCCGACCGGTCGCCGCGGACGCCAGCACTTCAGCGAGGTCCGCGCACCGTCTGACGACCGTAAAAGGCGAGCCGGGCTGCTCGAGGCCGGCCACCAAAGCCGACTCCCAAGCCTCACCACTCCCGGCGGTCAGGAGTCCGCTCATCCACCACCACCGGTGATCAGCACCACTATGGCCTCCCCGGTTGGCAGTGTTCGCACCAGTTCGTCAGCTCGTTCGGCACCCAGAAGGACGGCAAGCTGATATTGATTTGCCGACGCCCCGGAAAGACCACCGGATGATGGCGACGTCACCGATTGGACAGTGAGATTGCCCTGTAGTAAACGTGTTTCCGTTGGCGCACTGGCACCCGCTGCCCCGGGGACGGTTAGGTAGAGGTCAATCTGTGAGCCGTGCCCGATCCCCGGTGGCATGGCGTCGGTCGCGACCGGAATCACCACGATGCGCCCTGCGCCCGCCGTGCCCAAAGCGCCGACCGGCAACAATTCCCCAACACCGACAGAGACTGACAGCAGACGTCCGACCGGAACATCCGTTGCGGCCAGGTAACGACCGCCGGAGTCGCCCAGGTTGACCTCAACGGCAATCAGATCATTGGCGGTCAGCACGGTGCCGACCGCCAGCGCATGCTGCGCCGCCCAGACAGGTGTGGTTTGCGAGCTTGCGCCCACGACCCGGGCGCCAATGACCACTGCGGCCACCACCAGCAGGATGCCGCCGATCACCCGCGGGTTCAGCCAACTGCGTTTGCCGATTCGACGCGGAGTCGGCGACTCCTCAGGTGTTTCCCCGCGCGCTCCAGTAGCAGTCAATTGACCCTCCCACGTCCAGCTGCATCACCCGTTTCGAGTAACTTAGTAGCAAAACGGTCGATTCGTGCAAGAATCACCTCAAATATGTTCCAGCACGGCCAAATGAATCAATACAACGGGGCTCGAGATGAGCTCGCAATGGGAGGAACGCATGGCCTCGGAACGGTTTCTGACGCTTGCGGACGTGGCCGAAATTCTCAATATTTCGACCAGTCAGACTTATGCCCTGGTGCGAGGCGGTGACTTACAGGGCATCCAGATCGGTGGTCGAAATCAGTGGCGGGTAGAGCGTTCGAAGCTCGAGGAATACATCGATCAGGCCTACAGCAAAACGGCGTTGAATCTGTCCGAGCTTCCCTCGACGATGCCGAGCGAGCCCTAAGCGGCAAATTCTCGGTTGTTCCGCTGGACTCCTCCATTGCTGCCCAGATCAGCGATGAATAGCCCAAGGGCGTTGGCAAGGCCATGACCTGGGCCGTCGAGTCTTACCAACCCAAAACCCAGATCCTAGGCACTGGCCGATGAGCAAGAAGCTGCTCGGCCGGCTCGGCCCCGTGCGACCGTCCACAATTTCATGGCTGTCTGGTTACGTACTCGCCTAAGATCCATCCGCGAGTTCCCGACGATTTGCCGAAACCGTGAATCATGCGCGGCCCAGCGGGCAGAGGGCCCAGGGCGGTGCGGTCGGTGCGCCGAGAAAAGCCTTTGTCTGCGCTCAGCCCACGCTGACGGCCCGAACCATTTCTATCCCGCTGAGGGGGACCAACTGGACTGATTGCACCGCCGCCGCACGTCTGGATTCCCAGGGCGCATGTAACGCGAGCTCCACATAATCGGCACCGACCCGATCGAGGGTACCCACCACCTCGGAACCGTCGGATAGCGCGAGGCTGACTCCGGAGCGATCACGGGCCACTGCTCGCAGCGCCCTGCGCAAATCAAGTTTCGCGCCGACGCCGGTGATGCCTCGACCCGAAATGATAGCCAGCCCCTCGACCTGAACAATCGCGGCCAGCGGCACGAAGACCTCCGCTT
>JBBSUU010000014.1:0-15510 GCA_038234115.1 Mycobacteriales bacterium | reverse complement strand
CAAAGACAGCCACCACATCGCGCGGGGAATCCTTGCGGACCCGCTTGACGTATTCCAGGATCGGCTTGGTGATTTCACGGAACGGGGAGTCGATCACCTTCAACGGCACCGGCAGTTCGCGGTCTTCCCACTCCCGCGCCAGGTTAGATGTCTCCTTGGGGTCAACATTGACCGTGACCGCCTCCAGGGTGTCCGGTCGGGTGGCCCTGGCATAGGCCAGGGCCCGCATGGTCGGCAGGTGCAGCTTGGAGACCAGCACGACGGCGTGAACCCGGCTGGGCATGATCATGTCGTCCTCATCAGCGGCGATCTCCCGGGAGACCCGGTCATAATGCTTCCGGATGGCGACCATGGTGGTGTAGATCAATCCCATCGCGAGCAGCGTGATCCAGGCGCCCGAGAGGAACTTGGTGACCAATACGATCACCAGAACCGCGCCGGTCAACACGAATCCGGTAGCGCTGACCGCCTGTCGACGCCGCATGGTGGCTCGTTCGGCCCTGTCCGTGGTGCGCGCCAGCAGCCGATTCCAATGCCGGATCATCCCACCCTGCGAGGTGGTGAAGGAGATGAAGACACCGACGATGTACAGCTGAATCAGGGCGGTGACGTCGGCCTGGAACGCGATGACCAGCACGATCGCCACCACCGACAAGAAGATGATGCCGTTGGAGAATGCGAGGCGGTCACCGCGGGTGTGCAGCTGCCGAGGCAGGAAGCGGTCCTGCGCCAGGATCGAACCAAGCACCGGGAAACCGGAGAAAGCAGTGTTCGACGCCAGCACCAGAATGATTCCGGTGGTGAAAGTCACCAGGTAAAAGCCAAGCGGGAAACCGGAGAAGACCGTTTCGGCGATCTGCGCCACCAATGTTTTTTCGTGGTAGTCGGCCGGTACCCCGATCATCGTGGCGCCCTTTTCCACCAGGTGCACCTGCGTGATCAAACCGAGCGCCACGATTCCCAGCAGCATCGTGACCGACATGGCGCCCATCAATGCCAGCGTGGTTGCCGCATTCTTGGATTTCGGCTTCTTGAACGCCGGCACGCCGTTGGAGATTGCCTCGACTCCGGTCAGGGCGGCCGAACCGGAGGAGAACGCGCGCAGCATCAAAAAGACGAAGGCGATACCGGACAGGCTGTGGGTGGCCACAATATCGAAATCAGCACTGGAGGCCCGCATATCCGACCCGAAGGCAAATCTGGTCAAACCGGTGATCACCATCGCGAAGATGGCGAGGATGAACGCATAAACCGGTATCGCAAACGCCGCCCCGGACTCTTTCAGACCCCGCAGGTTGGCGGCCGTGACCAGCACGATGATGCCAACACTGAATGCCACCGGGTGATCGCCGACCACTTTGATCGCCGACCCGATGTTCGCTACCCCGGCAGCCGTCGAAACCGCCACCGTCAGGATGTAGTCGACCAACAGTGCGCTTCCGACGATCAGCCCGAACCGTTGACCGAGATTCTTGGTGGCCACCTCATAGTCGCCACCACCACTGGGGTAGGCATGCACGTTCTGCCGGTAGGACAGCACGACGACGATCATCACGAAGGCGACCATCGCCGCGATCCACGGTGCGTAGGAATAGGCGGCCAAGCCGGCCACCGACAGCACGATGAAGATCTCCTGTGGCGCATAAGCGACGCTGGAGAGCGCGTCGGAGGCAAATACCGGCAACGCAATCCGCTTGGGCAGAAGCGTATGGGCAAGCTTGTCGCTGCGGAAGGCTCGTCCGACGAGAATGCGTTTGAACGCCCTGGTTGCCTTAGACACAGGGCAGGAGCCTAGTTCGTCCAGATCACATTCGGCGACACAGGTGGCACCCGATGTTGATCACCGAGATCATGAATGGGATCACTACCCTGGGTCCGGGTGTCTGCCGGGCGCCACCAGGGTGCAAGACTCACCACATCTGGGTTGTACTGTGCCCAGGGAATCGGATGTTCTTTCTGGTTCGTATTCGGTAAAAGTGGCTCATCAGAAATCTGGCAAGGAGAGCTCTCAGCGTGCATATCGTCATCATGGGTTGCGGCCGGGTGGGGTCCTCGCTGGCCCGCATCCTGGACGAACGCGGTCATTCCGTTGCTGTGATCGATCGTGAGGTTTCCGCCTTCCGCCGGCTGGGACCAGAATTCAAGGGCCAGCAGATCGTCGGTGTCGGATTCGACCGAAACACCATGATCGAGGCCAGGGTGCCGGATGCCCACGCCTTCGCCGCTGTCTCCTCGGGTGACAACTCCAACATCATTGCGGCCAGGGTGGCCCGCGAGCAGTTCGGCGTGGAAACCGTGGTCGCACGTATTTACGATCCCAAACGTGCCCAGGTCTACGAGCGGTTGGGTATTCCTACCGTCGCGACCGTCCCCTGGACGACCGACCGGCTGCTGCGGGCGGTGCTCCCCGACGGCCTGATCAGTGAATGGCGTGATCCGTCAGGAACTGTCACCGTGGTCCAGGTCCCCTATCACCGGCATTGGCTCGGTGAGCCGCTGAGCGAATTGGAAGCCGATCTGTCCATTCGCGCCGCTTTCGTGGTGCGGTTCGGCGCCGGGCTCCTTCCGACCTCGGAAACCGTTGTGCAGGAGGGCGATCTCATCTACGCCGCAGTGTTGTCCAGCGATTTGGCACGTTTTGCCGAGTCCGCCCTCGATGCCCCGGAAGAGAGACTGTAATGCGAGTCGCCATCGCCGGCGCAGGTTCGGTCGGCCGTTCGATTGCCGGTGAACTCATCGAGAACGGTCATCATGTGATGTTGATCGACCGGGACCCGGTGGCCATCCGGACGCACCTGATCGAAGAGGCGGAATGGGTGCTCGCTGATGCCTGTGAGGTGACATCACTGGAAGAAGCCGGTGTTCAGACCTGCGATGTGATGATCGCCTGCACCGGCGATGACAAGGTCAATCTGGTGGTCGCGCTGCTGGCCAAAACCGAATTCGCGGTGAGCCGGGTTGTCGGCCGGGTGAATGATCCTCGCAACGAATGGTTGTTCAACGAAGCCTGGGGTGTTGACGTCTCGGTATCCACGCCACGGATCCTGGCCGCTCTGGTCGAGGAAGCGGTCAGCGTCGGGGATCTGGTTCGTCTTTTCACGCTGCGCCAGGGCCAGGCCAACCTGGTTGAGGTCACGCTGCCGAAGATGACGCCGCTGGCGGGGATTCCGGTTCGGGATCTGAACTTGCCGCGGGATTCGGCGCTGGTCACGATTCTGCGCGGTGGACGGGTCATCGTGCCGCAGGCCGATATTCCGTTGGAGCCGGGTGACGAACTGCTCTTCGTGGCCTCCACCGAGGTAGAGGATGCACTGCGCGACGCATTGCGCTGACGGGCCCGAAACCTCCGGTCTCAGTTGTCCTTGCGCAGGTTGACCGCGGGGCCGGGTGTGGGTGCGGCGCCCTGTTCAGCGGCCCCTTTGCGACCGATGATGGTGGTGAGGGAGGGCATCACGGTGCCGGTACCCCGGATGACGATCCACACCGTGATCAGAATGCCCAGAATGTAGAGCGGCGTTCCCATAATAATCCTGGCAGTGGCCAGCCAGCCGATTTCTTCCTGGCCGAGGAGCGCGTTCTGCACCAGGTACCGGGCTGCAAAGATAGCGATCCAGACGCCGGTGGCCAGGTCGTAGCGCCGGACCAATTTCTTGTCCCGCCGCCACCCGGTGCCGCGCCCATTGATGCTTTCCCAGATCAGACCGATCAACGGCCACCGCACGAGCACCGAGATTGTCAACGCACCGCCATAGACCAAGTAGGACCAGATGCCGAACTTGAAAAAGCCGCCGGCCGAGCCCGACTTATGGGCGATGAAAGCCGCGATCCCGACTCCGAACAAACCGGAAATGGCGTGCATCACCGGTCGCTTGCGCACGAGCCGAAAGATCGCAATCAGCACCCCCGCCCCGAGAGCGGCAAAAATAGCCGGATTCAGACCGGCGAAGGAATTGACCGCAACAAACACAACGACAGGCAGGGCGGAGTCGAGCATCCCCATTGGGCCGCCCATTTGTTCCCACATCGTGGGTAACTTGGTCGCCGGCTCCGACGCGGGCACCTGATCCGCCGCGCCCGACAATGATGAGTCCGGGGCAGATGGGTCCGGGGATTCTGGGTCGTTCATACGCGAACGGGCCGCAGTTCGTAGTCGGGGTTGAAAATGCATTTACGGCCGTCGTGCATTGCGACCCGGCCTTTGACCTTGATGGTGCGCCCGGGTTCGATCCCGGGGATGGAGCGACGACCCAGCCAGACCAGCTCGATCGCGTCGGTGCCGTCATACAGTTCTGCCACCAGGGTGGCCAGTGCATCGGCGGGTTTGAGATCCACTGAGCGCAGACGTCCCTGAACCACGACTCGTTGACCCTGGGTGCAAACCAACGCGTGCTGAGCGCCGGAGGCTTCCGATGACGATGTCAAAGCCGCGGCCTCCAGCTGATCGTCATCGCTGCTGAGCTTCTTCAACCACCGACTCAGAGAACCGGCCATTGCTCATCACCTCATGTTGAAAGAGTGGGCGACCGCTGATTGCAACGGCGCAACGACCATCGTAGTCCGGCGTGGAACCACCTCGAGCCCGTTCGGAAGTGACTCAGGCCCCCGACCGGTCGATGGTGCTGATCTGTTCCGGTCCACCGGCAGGCTCCCCGCCGGTGGACCGGAAACCACGGTGGCCCAAAATTTTGGCCACATCGGGGCGCCGGTAGGAAGGGCCCTTGAGCACCTTGCCGTCGGCCCGCCGCACCGGTCGCCCATCAGCGCCGAGCTTGGTCATATTGGATTCGTGTACTTCGGTGAGGACGGCATCCAGGTCCACCCCGTACACGTGGGCGGTGCCGTAGGCGACGTAAACGATGTCGGCCAACGCGTCGGCGATCTCGATCAAATCCCCCGCTTCGGCCGCCGCCCGCAGCTCTTGAATCTCCTCCTCGATCAGTGCCAGCCGCAGCGCCGTCTGGGCCGGGCCGATATCACTTGTCGGCGCCGCCCGCATCGGAAGCTCGTAAGCCCGATGAAATTCCGCTACCTGCCGCGCGGCCGCACTCGTGTGCGAAAACCCATCGCCGCCGGAAGGCGAGTCCTCGGTCCACCCCGACCGGCCGGCCGAAGTCGCGATGACGTCGGCCGCCGCGGCCATCGGGGTTGATCCGGAGGTAGGTGCGGACATCAGGCGCAGTCGACGCAGATCTCACGACCCGGGGTACCCGAAGCCAACCGGCTCCGGTGCTGCACCAGGAAGCACGAGGTGCAGGTGAACTCATCAGCTTGCTTCGGTACCACCTTGACGGTCAGTTCTTCACCCGAAAGATCGGCGCCGGGCAATTCGAAGGACTCCGCGGTATCGCCCTCGTCGATGTCGACGACGGCGGACTGCGCTTCGTTGCGTCGAGCTTTGAGTTCCTCGAGCGAGTCCTCGCTGGGCTCTTCGCTTTCGTTCCGTCGCGGGGCGTCGTAATCAGTAGCCATTAACGGTTCCTTTTCTCCACTTACTGGATATTGCTGTGTTGGTGTCACGGGAAATGCTCTTGCGGGTACAACTTTGAATCCTCGGTAAGCGCAGGGCGCAGGCACAAAACCTAACGAGGTGCAGTAGATCGTCCAACCCTTCGGCCCATTCCGACCCGAGTCAGGTAACGCACCAGTTCCGCATTTTGTGCCCGTTTACCGTGGGTTATTGCTTACGAAGCCTGATGCGTACGTCACATCGGAACCGTCTGGGTTTTTTAACAAGTTTTTGTAGTCGGCGGAGGCAGGTTAGCTGACTGTCGCGGCGCGCGCATCGGCGGCCCTCCCAATCCACAAGTTCAGCACCTTCCGATGCCAACACCAGCGGCCGCTGTATGCACGACATTCCGTGTCTTCCTCGTATTTCCTGACGCTGCCGCGGTGCCGAATACCCTGGGAATGCGAACAGACGGCCGCACGACACCTACGCTGGAGCAGATCGATTCCCCGGACGCCGCCCACGCTGGTAGCTTGCCCTTCGGTCGGCATGTTGGCATTCGGCAGAAGGGCGCGTCGCTGCGCTGCGCTGCAGCCGTTGATGTTGAGGTACCTGCCGGAAGATTGTCGAATATTTGTTGGAGTTTTTTTCTCAGGAGGCATTCACCGTTGAGCACCGATAGCGCACCCGAACGCTACCGTCGGCGAAGTCGTTGGCCCGCTTTGGTGATCATTGCTGTCTTGGCGATCGTGACCACCGTTACCTGGATCGCGGTGCTGCAGCCAGAACCCGTGGTGAGCAACGCCTGCAATCAGCCCGGCCCGGACCCGGATCTGACAAGCACCAGCGGATCCGGAATCGGCGATTCCGCCGCATCCTCCGCTGCTGTTGCCACCACATCCGCAGATCCGGTGGGCACCGAAACTTCCGGCGTGACAACTGCCGATACCGCGAGCCAGACGTCGGCCGAAGCCACTACCCCGAGCATCGTCACCAGCCTCGGAACCATCACCGATAAGAACACCATGGTGAGTGCAAGACCGGCCAATCCGGCGACGGTGAAACTGACCGTGTTCAATGCCGGCGCCATCAACGGACTGGCGAAAACTGTTACCGAACAGTTCCGCAAAGCAGGCTTTGCTTCCATTTCCAAGGCCCTGTCGGACCCCCTGTATCCGGCAGCCGATCTGCGCTGTTACGGCGAGATCCGCTACGGCGATGCGGGCCTCCTGGCGGCCCGCACCGTCCTCATCGGAGCGCCCTGCGCCACGCTGGTCAAGGACAACAGATTCGACGACTCCGTGGATCTGTCATTGGGTGCGTTGTACGAACAGCGGGAGTTCAGCCAGGAATCGCTCGCGCAATTGCAACAGGCGATCAACGAGTCCAAACCCCCCAACGTGATCGAGGGGCAGACGGCGGCGCCGGTTTCGTTGGCACCGATCCCACCGTTACCGACGGCGACCTGCCCAACCTGACCCGCCGCACTCCCCCTACCACCGAGCCCCATCAGAGGAGAACTTTCATGTCCGGCCATCACAATCACCATTCGTTCGGCGTTGATATCGGGGGCACCGGCATCAAGGGTGGTGTGGTGGATCTGCGGGACGGCACTTTGGTGGGTGACCGGTTCCGGATCGACACCCCCAAGCCTTCGACGCCGGACGCAGTGGCCGACACGGTGAGCAAGATCGCCGCAAATTTCGATTACCGGGGACCTTTCGGCGTCACCTTCCCGGGCGTGGTGCAGCATGGAACCGTCCACACCGCAGCCAATGTCGATCCTTCATGGATCGGAACCTCGCTGGTGGATGCGGTAGGTCCGAAGGTGCCGGGACCGGTGACCGCGCTCAACGATGCGGACGCGGCCGGCCTGGCCGAAGTACGATACGGCGCTGCAAAGGGGCAACGCGGCGTGGTTATTTTGGTGACATTCGGCACCGGAATCGGCATCGCTTTGCTCAACGACGGCAAACTCGTGCCTAACGCCGAGTTGGGACACATCGAGATCGACGGTCATGACGCCGAGGACAAAGCTGCGGCCTCCGCCAGAGACACCGAAGGTCTAACCTGGGAACAGTGGGCAGCACGGGCCGATCGGTACCTGGACACGCTGGAAAACCTATTGTGGCCAGAACTTTTCGTCCTCGGGGGCGGCGTTTCCAAGAAGACGGACAAGTGGCTTTCACTGCTCAAGACCCGTACCCCGATTGTGGTCGCCGCCATGCGGAACAACGCCGGTATCGTCGGAGCAGCACTGGCTGCGGCCGAGGCGCAATAGAAAATCAAAGAAAACCTCCGAGAGTGGGTAACAACTAACCCAACGAGCACCATCGGCCACGCTGATCGGCCCGAATATGTCTGGTTCGGTCGTTGATCCAGGTGCTCCGCCGTTACACTTAAAGGGTCGCCGCCCCGACGGGGTCTTCAATCCGGAATTCGACATCGAGTCGCGTCGGAAGAAGGCGCCCGCCAATCTTAGTTTCTTGGTGGGCACTGACTTATCGTGAAAGGTCTTCTGTGGCAGTCGCAGCATCATCCAGCCAATCTGATCCAACCGCATCGGCGGCCCCTGTGAGCGCTCCCGAAATCGGTGTAGCCGAAACAGGCGTGACGCCCGTGGTCGCATCGGTTCCCGCCGCCGTCACCGTCGCAGAAGGGGACGCCGTCAAAGCCCCGGCCAAGCCCCGAGCGTCACGTGCCAAAGCCGCCGGCACCAAAGCACCGGCCAATCGCGCCGCCGTAAAGACCGAAGACGGCAAGCCCAAACCGGCCACCCGTCGCAAGCCGACCGCAAAGGCCGCCGCCGAAGCCGCCAAGGAAACCGATGCGGCCGGTCTTAGCCTGGTCGCAGGGGCAACCGAGGAAGCCGAAGTTCCCGTCGGTGACCTCACCGTCGTGGTGGAAGAAATCGTCGTCGCCGAGGACGAAGAAGACGAAGATGACGAGGACGATCCCAAGCCGGCCGCCACCAAGGACGCCAAGTCCGGCGACGAGTTCAGCTGGGATGACGAAGAGGAGTCCGAAGCCCTCAAACAAGCGCGTCGCGATGCTGAGCTGACCGCTTCGGCCGACTCGGTCCGTGCCTATCTCAAGCAGATCGGTAAAGTCGCGCTACTCAACGCCGAAGAGGAGGTCGACCTCGCCAAGCGGGTGGAAGGCGGTCTCTACGCCACCGAGCGGATGCGGGCCATGACGGAGGCCGGCGAAAAGCTGACCACCCAGATGCGCCGTGATCTGAACTGGGTCAAGCGCGATGGTGAGCGCGCAAAGAACCACCTGCTGGGTGCCAACCTGCGTCTTGTGGTTTCCCTGGCCAAGCGCTACACCGGCCGCGGGATGGCGTTCCTGGATCTGATCCAGGAAGGCAACCTCGGTCTGATCCGCGCGGTCGAAAAATTCGACTACACCAAGGGCTTCAAGTTCTCCACCTACGCCACGTGGTGGATTCGTCAGGCCATCACCCGGGCCATGGCCGACCAGGCCCGCACCATCCGGATCCCGGTGCACATGGTCGAGGTGATCAACAAGCTCGGCCGGATCCAGCGGGAGCTGCTCCAAGACCTGGGTCGGGAGCCCACGCCGGAAGAGCTCGCCAAGGAAATGGACATCACCCCGGACAAGGTGCTGGAAATCCAGCAGTACGCCCGGGAGCCCATCTCCCTCGACCAGACCATTGGTGACGAGGGTGATTCGCAGCTCGGTGATTTCATCGAAGACTCCGAAGCCGTTGTTGCCGTGGACGCCGTGTCCTTCACGCTGCTGCAGGATCAGCTACAGGCAGTGCTGCAGACGCTGTCCGAGCGCGAAGCCGGTGTGGTCCGACTTCGGTTCGGTCTCACCGACGGCCAGCCGCGCACCCTGGACGAGATCGGCCAGGTCTACGGCGTTACCCGCGAGCGGATCCGACAGATCGAGTCCAAGACGATGTCCAAACTGCGACACCCGTCCCGCTCCCAGGTGCTGCGCGACTACTTGGAATAAAGAGCGCGGAGTCACGAGCACGCATTATCGAGCGGCCCTGGAGGAGATCAACTTCCGGGGTCGCTTTAGTATTTGGCAACACAACACTGGTGTGCCGGGGACAACCGGCAGTTTCTGAATATTGCCGGCTAGGTCCAACCGATCAGCAACAAACCGGTGGGGATCGCCAACAGCGCGAAAGCCACAATATAGATGCCGATTCGGCCAACTGGACCGAGCGGGTTCGGATCCAACAGCCGGCGTACCCGCACTGCGACCGCAGCTACCGAGGAACTGTGCCCGACCTCGACCACCGGCCGACGGGGCGCATCCGAAGCGCCTCCCTGTCGTGGGGGGTCATTCCCGCCAACTCCCTCATGGAGCACGCTGTCAGCTTGGCCGTCATCATCCTGGGAACTGCCACCCGGGTCGCTGTCAAGCTGCGCTTCATGGTCGCCGGCCATCGTCACCGCCGCGAGAGCGGCGGCCAGCACCGGCGCCGGTACCCGACGGGCAGCCACATCATCGGCATGCATTTCCGCCAGATCGGCCACCGCTGTCCGCCCTTGGCGAACCCCCGGAATCCAGCTCAACGCTCTGGCCCAAGCCCCAAAAGGAAGCAGCAGCAGATCATGTCGTGTTCGCAAATGCGCCCGCTCGTGTTCGATGGCCGCTCGCGCCTCGTCATCGTCGAGTGTGGCCAACAGTCCGACCGATAGCACCACCCGGGGATTGATCCCGGGCAGGCTGTACGCGACGGGGCGGATCGAATCCAACACGTCAAACCCAGCACTGCGATTGCCGATCAGGTCAAGAATCCGCCGGTGTCGTTGCCGCTGACGAAAGGTCTGAACCGCCGTCAACACCATCACCACCAGCAGGTACAACGCCACGGCTACGGCGATGACACCGGCTCCGATATTCAGCGGTCCCAAACCGGCCGTCGGATGTCCGGCCCAGAACTGCCGCCACCCGGTGCCCAGCGCCGACAAAAGGTTGTCCCCCCAGGGCCGAACCGCAATGACCACGAAAGCGTCGACCACACTGAGTCCCGCTGCCAGGCACAGCGCCTGCCACACCACCAGTGCCGGACCGGGTGCTCGACGCGGCCAGCGGGCCGATGCCAGCAGGATGGACAGCGGTCCAGCGGCCAGCACGCCGCATACCAGCAAAAGCCCGGCGAGGAGCTCCTCCGGTATTGCGACTGTCGCGCTCATAAGGACTACTGTGCCAGCCTGCCGGGGCTCCGGGGGGTGTGCTTGGAACCACGCGCGCTATTAGTACCGTCGGTCTCACCGGGGTGCACGACCGAGTTACTCAGCGGTCCTTCAGTGCGCGGCGCAGAGCAGCCAGGTCGTCATCACTGGCGTTGCCAACGAAACGGAGCAGCACTGCATTGCGATCACCACTGCCGTCCAGCACGTTCTTCATCAATTCCGCGGTGTGTTCGGACCGGGTTGTTACCGCTTCGTAGGCGTGGGCACGACCATCACGCTGCCGACGGACGATGCCCTTTGCCTCCAACCGGCCCAGAACGGTCAGCACCGTGGTGAGAGCGAGTTCTCGACCGGGTAGGGAGTCAGCGACCTCACGCGCGGTCCTGGGACCATGCGAGTCCCAGAGCACATCGGCCACCGACCGCTCGAGCTCGCCGCGTCCCAACACCATGTACCTCTTCCGATTAGTCGAACCGATCGATTCTGGCGCCCATATTGTCACGACATGGCCGCGCTACTTCATCCGCAATTCTACCTCACGTAGAAGTTGGCGGTTAGCGAACTGGGAAGTCCGAGTGGCAGCGCTGTAGGCACCTCGAGAATCGTCACAAGCATGGTCGGCGCGATCAGCCGACAGCGAACACCTGCGGGCCCAGTACTGCCGATGCCGACAGCGGTGCGACTCTACCGTTGCCCTCGAGCAGGCCAGTACACGCTATGGACCTGCACGTATTGGCCACCCACCGTCATGGATGCGCAGATAACGGTTACGCATAGTGTTCATCGACACGACCACCAGGCAGATCGCCTTCCCACTTCAGATGGCACGATGGGTAGATCGTAAGGATTCTTGAAGGAACAGAACGGCCGTCCAATCCGTCTGTACATATGTAACGAATCCTTCGGTACGGCTTTACCGGGTGTTTCATTCCCGAAGCACCCGCTGCGTCACCAGATGCATCACCCAAATTGACTCGGCACCGTCTGACGATGGTGACGGGTGGACGGGAGGACAAAATGACCGGATCCGTGGCCAGTCCATTGGCCCTGACAGCAACCGATCGCTGTGACCGCTGCGGCGCTGCCGCTTCGGTTCGCGCTGTTCTGACGTCAGGTGGTGAGTTGCTCTTCTGCGGCCACCACGCCCGCGAATATTCAACGAAACTGGGAGAAATGGCAGCGGTGCTGCAGACCTCCGAACCGATCAGCTCCCCCACCGGAGCAACCGTCTCGGCCGGCTGAGTGCCCCAAATCTGATTCCCCACCAGCATCGAAGGGGCGCACCGCTGATCGCGGCGCGCCCCTTCAGTACTTTTTGTCCTGGCCGATCCCTGCCCCACGTCCGTTGCCGGTGAGATGTTCGGCCGGCGACGAGGATCAACTTGGCGATCAAATTCGCGCCGATAGGACATGATGCCTAGGAGGGTTCCTCACTGGGAGGACTTCGGTGGCTGGGAGATGTGACCTGAGATGGTGTATCGCAACGGACAGGGAGCACCCCATCGCTGGCCGGTGGCCAGCGATAGCGGTCCGCGTTACATCGATCAGCCCCGCGCAGACATCGGCGCCGCATTCCTATTGTTGATCGCGGGCATCTGCGGGGTCGCCCAATGGTTCGTCGCCGGCTACCCGGTGGGACAACTTCAGCCCGTTGGCGGCACCGTGTCCACCGGCGCACAGTTGCTGCCCTATTTGGACGGCAGCGCGGAAGTCAGCTTCACGATCACCCGAATCGCCATCGTGGCCGTCACCATGGGTGGCGGCGGCCTGATCCTGTTGGCGCTGGCCACCCTGCTTCCGATCAACCATCGCCCGCTGGCGCTGGCCTCGCTCCTGCTGGCGGCCGGGGCTGCCGGTGCGGCCATCTGGATCATCAGCAAGACCGGCCAGGTGCTCGGTTCGGCGGCGCAGTCCATGCTGACCGAAGGCTATTTCGGTTGGTACCTGATGGTTGCCACGGCAGTGATCGGCGCTATCGGCGCCCTGAAGGCACTGGTCACCGGCTGACACCGGTCGCCGGTGCGGGCTGGACGCTGCGCCGGCGGTCTAGAGCAGACCCATCAGGTGATCGCGGCGGCGTCCCAGCAGTTCTGCACTGGCCGAGGCCGAGGCCGGTCCCGGAACCGCCCGCCGCAGAGCGGCATGAACCTGGGCGTGTGGGGTTCCCGTCCGGGCGGACAGCTGGCCGACCAACTGATTCACCTCCCGACGCAGTGCCGCAGCAGCCCGCCAACCGGCCTGACCGGAAGCCACATCGGCCTCGGCATGGGCAACTCTTACCGCCTCGCGCACCGGTGGATGATCCTTGGCGGCGGCATGCACCCGGCGCCGCAGTTCGGAGTCACGCTGAGCCAACACCGCCGCAGTCTGCTCCGGACTCAACAAGCCCGGCAATCCCAGGTAGTCGGCCTCGTCACCGCTGAGGTCGGGCGCTGCGGTCACCGCTCGGCCGGAATGCAGCACATGGGCAAAACTGGCGTCGGACTCCAATGACTCCATGGCCGGCACCGAATCCGGCTCGTCCGGTATTGGTTGTGGCATGTCCAATGGGTCGGCGTCGGTGTCGACGCCGGCCGATGGCGGCGGCATCATCACAAAGTTCCGATCTATCTCCATTTCGGCCGCCAGCGCCAGCAGTGGACGCACCGCCGGCAGGAAGACGGTTGCAGATTCGTGTTTGCCGCGGGCGCGAACCACCCGTCCCACCGCTTGCGCGAAGAACAGTGGTGTCCGATAGGACGTCATCCAGGCCAGGGCTGCGGCCCGTGGGATATCAACGCCCTCGGAGATCATCCGGACACACACCGCGATTCGCTGGTTGGAGGTGCGGAATGCCTCGATCTTTTTGGAGGCCTTGGGATCATCGGACAGAATCAGAGCCGGCTTCTCACCGGTCAGGCGACGAACCACTTCAGCGTAGGCCCGGGCATCGTCCTGATCGCTGGCCAGTACCAGGCCGGCGGCGTCGGGCATGCCTGTTTCCCGCAGATGGGTAATGCGTTCGTCCATCGCCGCGATGACGTGGGGTACCCAGCCGCCGGACGGATCGAGTGCGGTTTTCCAGGCCGCTGCCTCGACAGATTTGGTGCCCGCGTCGGTCAAGGATGCGGCGATCACCTCACCGGCCGAATTTCGCCATCGGGACACTCCGGTGTAAGCGGCAAAAACGACCGGTCGGACGACGTGATCAGAAAGCGCTTCCTTGTAGCCGTAGGCAAAATCGGCTTGCGAACGCAGCAGGTCACCGTCCACCTCGTACTTGACGAATGGAATCCGTTCCTCGGACTTGGTCCGAAATGGCGTGCCGGTGAGGCTGAGTCGACGATGCACCTCGTCGAAGGCCTCGGCGACGGCCTCCCCCCAGCTCAATCCGTCACCCGCATGGTGGATCTCGTCCAGAATGACCAGTGACTTCCTGCGGCGCGCGCGAGCCGCATGAATCGCCGGCCGACCGGCCACCTGCGCGTAGGTGGTGACGTAACCGTGCGCCCCATCTCGCACCGGACCTTGCGAATTGGCCATCGTCGGATCCAGAAAAATGCCCAGACCGGCTGCGGCATCGGCCCATTGCGTGCGTAGGTGATCGGTCGGAGCAACAACGATCACCCGGTCGATGACGCGGCGGCGGAGCAGATTGGTCGCCAACACCAACGCGAAGGTGGTCTTGCCGGCACCGGGGGTGGCGGTGACCAGGAAGTCCGTTGGATTTGCCTGGTCATAGGCGGCCAACGCCTGCCGCTGCCAGAGCCGTAATCGAGAACGCTCGGGCTCGGCCGGTGCTATCGGGGCAACACTCACCAGCTGCCCACCTCCACCATCCGTCACAGAACCTGTTTGCACGGGCCGGTTTCCGGCCCATCGAAAGGCCCTCGGCAACGCTCACCCGGCAGGGCGGCGGCGCGAGGGCCAGATGCCACATTACCCGCCGCGTCCCTTGCGCCGGCCGATGTCGAACGGGTGTGTGATTTCCCATCGGTAAATCACAAATTGGTTTCCAGGCCGTGTATCGGTCGGTGTTCGGAGGTCGGAAAGGGCATGCTGGAACATGATGAACTCGTCGCAACGGCCCTACCAAGGACACTCCCCCGGGGGCGTGTCCGCTTTGGGCGATCCCGCATCCGCGCAGGGTCCGCCGACCCTGGGCGAGTCGGCAACACATGTCATCGACGACTCCCCGACAATTTTGCTTTCCAGGCCATCGACCAGCGAAAACCGCATCGCCGGTAACGGTCGAGGCCCGGGGCAAAGCGCGGATTCGCCGGCTGCGGACCCATTGCGGTCCGACTTGTCCCAGGAACCGCCTGCCGGTCTGCTGGGCTCCCCCTTCGATGACAACAGTACGGTGGCCATCCATCGGCCGGCGCCGATATCGCCGGCCGATGCCAACACCCGCCCCTGGCATCGTCCGGGAACCGGGCCGATCATTCTGCCGAGTCACAACGTCAACCACAGATGGCGGAAAATCTTCAAGCGGTTCATCAGTAAATCCTGGGGTGACGGTCTGTTCGGGATGAGCGCCGAGGCCGCTTTCTGGCAGGCCCTGTCGACCGCGCCTTTGCTGTTGGCACTCCTGGGCTCGATCGGTTTCGTGGGCGGCTGGTTCGGCCCGGACACGATCAATGAAGTCGAACAACGCATCGTTGCCGTTCTCCGTACGGTCTTCAGTCCGGAGGTCGCCGGCACGTTGATCGAACCGACCGTCGATTCAATTCTGCACCGCGGTCAGGCTGACGTGGTCTCGGTCGGCTTCGTGATCGCGCTCTGGGCCGGTTCCTCGGCGATCGCGTCGTTCGTCGAGTCGATCACCATCGCCTACAACCAGCACGAGGTCCGCCACCCCGTCGCCGAACGGTTTTTCGCTCTGGGGGTGTACCTGCTGGCGCT
>JBBSUU010000013.1:0-15837 GCA_038234115.1 Mycobacteriales bacterium | reverse complement strand
TGATTGCCGACCGCCGGGCCGATGCGTTGGTCTACTCCCGAATTACGCCGCCGCCGCAGTGAGCCACCGGCGGCTTCACCGGCCGACCGGCAGACACTCGAACCGGCAGAGGGCCGCACCGGGCAGCGATAGACTTTGCCTCGGCCGGTGATCAGGGCCGCGGCCCCCGGCCGAACCAGCAATGCAACGAAAGGCGGACGTGTGTCCGAAACATCAGCCGTGTCGGAAACTTCGGCGGGGATTTCTTCTGTTGAAATTTCTTCGGTCGGGAAAACTTTGCCGGACGCCACCACGCCGGGGACGCAGGCGCATCCGGTGCTTGTGGTCGACTTCGGTGCCCAATACGCGCAGCTCATCGCTCGCCGCGTTCGGGAGGCACATATCTATTCCGAAATCGTGCCGTCGACGATGTCGCTTTCCGAGATGCTCGCCAAGGAACCGGCCGCCGTGGTGCTATCCGGCGGACCGTCTTCCGTGTACGCCCAGGGCGCTCCGCAGATCGACTCTGCGCTGTTCGACGCCGGCGTTCCTGTCTTCGGAATTTGCTATGGCTTCCAGGCAATGGCCACCGCTCTCGGCGGCCGGGTCGATCGAACCGGTCGCCGCGAATACGGCGCCACTACGCTGAATATCACCGATGGCGAATCAGCGCTGATGCACGACCTGCCGAAAACGTTGAATGTGTGGATGAGCCACGGGGATTCGGTTGCCCGGGCCCCGGCAGGTTTCACTGTCACAGCCACCACCGCCGACACCCCGATCGCTGCCTTCGAGAATCTGGAACGACGGATCGCCGGTGTTCAGCACCACCCGGAGGTCGGTCACTCCGAGTACGGCCAAGAAGTGCTGAAGCGCTTCCTCTACGACGTGGCCGGGCTCGCACCGGGCTGGACCGCCGACTCGATCCTGACCGATCAGATCGAGATCATCCGGACCCAGATCGGTGATCGTAAGGTGATCTGCGGTCTTTCCGGCGGTGTGGATTCCGCCGTCGCCGCAGCCATCGTGCACCAGGCGGTCGGCGACCAGCTGACGTGTGTGTTTGTTGATCACGGACTGCTCAGGGCCGGCGAACGTGAACAGGTACAGCGCGACTACGTCGCCGCCACCGGTATCAAGCTGGTCACCGTCGACGCCGAGAAGCAGTTCTTGGACGCACTTTCCGGTGTCACCGACCCGGAGACCAAGCGCAAGATCATCGGTCGCGAGTTCATCCGATCGTTCGAGGCCGCGGCCGCTTCCATCGCCGAAGTCGAGGGCGGCGTCGATTTTCTGGTTCAGGGCACGCTCTACCCGGATGTTGTCGAGTCCGGCGGCGGTAGCGGTACCGCGACGATCAAGTCGCATCACAATGTCGGTGGACTGCCGGCGGATCTGAAGTTCGCCCTGGTCGAGCCGCTTCGTAAACTATTCAAAGACGAAGTGCGACTACTCGGCGCGGAATTGGGCCTACCGCCAGAAATTGTTGGGCGGCAACCCTTCCCGGGCCCCGGGCTCGGTATCCGGATCATTGGTGAAGTTACTCACGAACGTTTGGAGCTGCTCCGCAGCGCTGACGCGATTGTGCGTGAGGAACTCACCGCGGCGGGTCTGGACACAGCCATCTGGCAGTGTCCGGTGGTCTTGTTGGCCGATGTCCGATCGGTCGGTGTGCAGGGCGACGGCCGTACCTATGGTCATCCGATCGTGCTGCGACCGGTATCCAGCGAAGACGCGATGACGGCCGACTGGTCCCGCATTCCTTATGAGCTGCTGGCAAAGATTTCCAACCGGATCACCGGTGAGGTGGCAGATGTGAACCGCGTGGTGCTGGATATCACCAGCAAACCGCCGGGCACCATCGAGTGGGAGTAGGAACCAAAAACGCCCCGTGGCTGCCGATTCGGCAATCACGGGGCGCTGGCGCCGGGCTTCAGTTTCGCTGTTTGCGATTACCCGGCAGGGTCGTCAACACCAGTGCCAGGCCGATCATCGCCAAGACGGCCACCACCACCCACTTGGTGCCTTGATTCAACAACCACCACGGGTCGCCGGTCAATCCAACTGAGGCGATGGTCAGGAAGATGAAAGCGAACATGATGTTGACCACGCTGACTCGCCGACGAGGCGACTTGGTCCCTGTTTGATCAGCCACGGGACACCTCCAGGTTGCCGGCGTTGACATGCACAGTGAGATTGATCGTTCCGGCGTAAGCCGGATCGGTATCAGAAACGGTCTGCGCAGAGCGGAACCCGTCTGACACTTGACCCAGGCAATTCATATTTCCCACGTCGCTCGAGCAAGTCACCTCAACATTGACATCCGTCGGCAGGATCACCGTGCCCTGGCCGGCCCGTACCTCGAGTTCGGTCGAAACCAATTGACCCTGCGTCAATTTAAGTCCGCTCAGGTCCAGAACGCCATTACCGGCGTTGACCTGGTAGGAGGCTTGAACGGCGCTGATCTGAGTTGGGGCATAGCGGAAGTCGCCGTAGTTGTCCGTGCCGGTCAGCCCCGTCACACTCAACGCCAGAGTCAGGATCGAGAAGAAGATTCCGTATCCGATCAAGCCGTGACCGCGTCCACGGATTGCCCCGACCAACAGGCCGAGGGCAATGACGGCCAGTACGGAAGCAGAAACGGCAGCCCAGGACATCATCCACCAACCGCCGATCACGCCGACGGAAGCCAGCGCACCCACCAGCAGGGCAACCCCCATGGTGATCCGAGTGACGACACCCGAACGTTGCGAAACCGCAACAGCTGTGGAGCCTGTTGGTGCCAGGTCGATCTCGGGCAGGTCCCAGGCGAAGGGAGCAGCTCCCAGGGGGTCCCAAGCTGGCGGTGTCCGGTTGAAGTCGAAGGCCGACGGTGGCGGAGTCGACTGCGGTTGCGGCCGTCCGTCGGTTGAAGCCTTCTGCATGTTGACGGCACCTTCCGGCATGTTTCTCCCGGCGTCTGGGGCGTTGTTCGTGACGCGCGGCGATGCGGCGGCGGACGGCGACTGATCCCAGAAAGCAGGAGTATCAAAGGGACTTGGTGTCGACGGCACATCCGTTGCGCCGGGCGATCCGTAGGTGGCGAAGTTTTGCGATGTCGCTGATTGCTCGGTCCCGCTCGAGCTGAAGCCGTGACCCCCACCACCACCCCAGCCCGGCCGGGAAGATCCGGCCGAACTGCCGCCGCCCAGGGGGTTGCTGCCACCCCAGGTCTGTTGGGCAGCACGCATCCGGGCTTCCCAGTCACTGCCGGGACGAAATGGTCCACGACGGCGCTTGCGGGCGACGGTGAATGCCACCAGAGCCGCAATCGCCACCGGCCAGAACGGCAGGCCCCAGGAGAATGTCGAGGCGATACTGATCATCGCGGCCAGGGCCAACCCGACGGCCACGATCGGCGACACCGAGGACCGGCCGCGGCCGATCAAGGACTCGGCAGCCGACACTTCGTCGCCGTCTGCCGGTAAAAGTAGCCAGGCCAGACAATAGGTCAGGACACCGATACCACCGAAGATGGTCATCACTACGAAGGCGACGCGAAAAAGCACCGGGTCAACACCGAAATAGCGGCCGAGCCCGCCGGCCACACCTGCCACCTTGGAATCCTGCCGCGATCGGCGGGGCCGACGCGACCACCAATCACCCTCGGAAGGCCGGGTCCCTGCCTGCTGTGTCTCGTTCATGGACATCACTCTGCCGTTGCATCCCCGTTTCCAACATCGGGGATCACCCTGGTTTGTCGAACCAGGGGTCTCCCTGATGCCCAGTGAGAGTGATTCCGGGATGATCATGTGGTGAGTCAAATACCAGGGCGCGAACCTGCGCGGCTTCGGAATCAGACAGCGATGGTCACCATCGAGGGCATTCCGAAGCTCCAGCGCGCCCAGCGCGGACGGTTGATCGGTGGTGTGGCCGCCGGGATCGCCGCCCATCTGCGGGTGGATGTCGTGTGGGTTCGAGTGACCTTCGGCGTTTTGAGCGTGCTGGCCGGCGTCGGAGTGTTGGCGTATTCGTTGTTATGGATCTTCGTGCCCCAGATCAGCCAGGCCCCAGCCGATCCTGCCGCACCCAGGGTGACAACAATTGAACGTCGGCAGGCCATCGGCATCGCTGCCATCTCCGCCGCCGTCGTCCTATTGCTCACCGCTCTGGGCATCGGTGACTCACTGGGCTGGATCATCGGGCCGGCCGGTTTGATGGCCATCGGGGCGGCCTTCATCTGGCGGGAGGCCGACGAGACGCGGCGCGAGCGCTGGCGTCGGTCCGCGGCCGGATTCGTCGGCCCGAAACGCGGCCCGCTCTGGCGGGTTATCGGCGGCGCCGCGCTGGTGGTCGGCGGTCTGGTGATCTTCTCGCTCGGGCAGTTCGACCTGAGTGCGGCGCGTAGCGTCCTGATCGCGGTGGGCCTCACCCTGGTCGGTGTGGCCGTCATTTTTATCCCGTGGTGGCTTCGCTTGGTCCGAGATCTGGGATCGGAACGGCAGCAACTCATCCAGCAGAAGGAGCGGGCCGAAATTGCCGCGCATCTGCATGATTCGGTACTGCAAACGCTGGCCCTGATTCAGCGCCAGTCCGGTGATGCTCGTGAGGTCCTGCGGCTTTCGCGCTCCCAGGAACGGGAATTGCGATCCTGGTTATACGGGCCGACGGGCTACGCGAGCGACCCGGCCATGAAATCGTCGGCTGTTCCGCAGACGTTCGGCGGCGCTCTGGCGGCAGCTGCCGGCGAGGTGGAGGACACCTACGCGGTGAACGTGGCCCCGGTCGTCGTCGGCGATGTTGCGATGGATCCAGAGGTGGCAGCGCTGGTGGCCGCCGCCCGGGAGGCGATGGTCAACGCCGCCAAACACGCCGGGACACCGGATATCAGCGTGTACGCCGAAGTTACCGACACCGAGATTGAAGTTTTTGTCCGCGATCGTGGCGCCGGGTTCGATGCAACGGCAGTGGTCGGCGACCGTCGAGGTCTGACCCAATCCATCCACGGCCGGATGGAACGTCACGGCGGTCGGGCGCAGGTGAACTCAACTCCCGGTCAAGGCACCGAGGTCGAGTTGGTGATGCCGGTGAAGAAGGCCAAGGGGCACAATGAAGCACAGTTCGACCCGTATCAGCAGGTTGGTGGATCTGGCCTGGGCGACATCGCCCGTCCTGCTGACGCCGGAGTTCGGCTGAGCAAGAATTGACCGTCCGCGATTTTTCAAGGAATGAGCAGCAACGTGAGTGCACCAGGTAGCGAATCAGGCCCGGTAACGGTCTTCCTGGTTGATGATCACGCCCTCTTCCGCACCGGTGTCAAGGCTGAGTTGGCGGGGTTGAACGATGACCGCATTGCCATCGTGGGGGAAGCGGGCTCCGTCGGGGAAGCCATTGTGCGGATCACCGCAGAACGACCCGATGTGGTGTTGCTCGACGTCCACATGCCCGACGGCGGTGGCCGTGCGGTGCTGGAAAAAGTCCATGCGGTGTACCCCGAGGCGGTGTTCCTCGCACTCAGCGTGTCCGACGCGGCCGAAGACGTGATCAATGTGATCCGGGCCGGCGCCAGGGGCTATGTCACCAAAACGATCTCCGGTCCCGAACTGGCCGACGCTGTGGTGCGGGTCGCCGCCGGTGACGCGGTGTTCTCACCGCGACTGGCCGGGTTCGTCCTGGATGCATTCTCCGAGCGTCCCGGCGCGGCGCCGTTGGTCGACCCGGAACTGGATCGACTTTCCCCCCGCGAGCGCGAGGTGCTTCGACTGCTGGCCCGCGGGTATGCCTATAAGGAAATTGCTTCGCAGCTGTTCATCTCGATCAAAACGGTGGAGACCCATGTCTCTTCGGTACTGCGGAAGACTCAAATGTCCAACCGCTACGAGTTGTCGCGGTGGGCCACCGACCGGCGGCTCGTCTGATGGCGCGCTCCATCGCAACCAACACGTCGGCGCCGCTGGACGTGCTGCTCGATTTTGTCCGCCCTCGGCACCGGATGCTGTTGGTGACCAGCCGCTCCGACGGCAGCCCGCAGATCTCGCCGGTCAGCGGGGGAGTCGTCGAAGGTCGCATCGTCATTTCCACCTATCCCGGTCGGGCGAAGACCAGCAACGCCGAACGGCGCCCGGTGGTCAGTGTGTGCGTCATTTCCGATGATTGGAACGGGGCCTGGGTACAGATCGACGGCACGGCCGAGGTGCTTCACATGCCGGCGGCCGAAGACGCATTGGTTGAGTACTTCCGCTGCATTTCCGGTGAGCATCCCAATTGGGACGAGTACCGGGCGGCCATGCGGTTGCAGAACAAATCGTTGATTCGGATCACCCCGACGCGCTGGGGACCGATTGCCACCGGCGGGTTCCCGGCGGACATCGCCGCCAAGCTCGATGCTGCACAGGCCCAGCGGTAGGAAAATGGCAGTCGGGATTGCCCGGGAAATGCTGCTGAAAAGGACTGTTGGGCGTGCGACTTTGCAACAGCGAAACGACCGGACTGGCAAATAAGTTGCCCGACCCGGCCGAAACCGTTTGACTGGACACATGTCTGCCCTGCTGCCCCCGAACGCCAAGACCCACCAGCCTCCGCATCTGACCACCCCCGTCCTGCAATACCTGCAGGCCGAGGAGTTCGACAGCTTCTTCGAGGCAGTCCTTCGCGGTTTCCACGAGGAACAGCCGTTGGATGATGAGCGACGTGCCTTGGAACGGGCGCTGGTGGATGACGACCGCATGCTGGGCTTCAAGGTCGGCGACCGTTGGATCGCCACCTGTGGTTCGTTCGCCCGTGATGTGGTCCTGCCCGGCGGAAGGTCGATACCGGTTGCTGCGGTCACCGCGGTGACCGTCCAATCCTCGTATCGTCGTCGAGGTTTGCTGCGGCAAATGATGCAGACCCAACTCGAGGAAGTCCGCGATCGAGGCGAAGCCCTTGCCGTGCTGTGGGCCTCGGAATCTTCCATCTATGGCCGGTTCGGATACGGCATGTCCACCCCTCGGCTGCGGATGAGCGGACAGACCCGTTCGATGGGTTTCATGGGCGGTCTCGAGCTGGGCAACGGGTCGGTTGATGAGGTCGACCGCGAGGTTTTCCAGCCGGTGGCGATGAATCTGTACAGCAAATTGCGCAGACTGCGAGTGGGCGGTCTGAGCCGGCAGAAGTCCTGGTGGGACTACCTTTTACTGGATCCGCAAGTTGCCCGTGATGGCGCCAATGCGCTGCGTCATGTGTTGCACTACGACGACTTCGGCACACCGAACGGTTATGCGTTGTACCGGGTCAAGGAGGGCGGTAACGCGCAGGGGCCGAACAACGAGGTTCGAATCGTCGAGGTTGATGGCCTGAACGCAGCGGCGTCCGCCAAATTGTGGCGGTACCTGTTCGATCTTGACCTGGCCCGCAGCTTTCGTAAAACCAATTGCCCGGTCGACGATCCGGTTCAGTTCATGTTGACCGATCCGCGTGCCTTGACGATGGAACTATCCGACGGGGTCTACACCCGCATCGTTGACATCCCGCAGGCGCTGACCGCACGTTCTTATGGGTCCGAGGTCGACGTGGTGATCGGTATCGAGGACGGGCAATTGGCTGCCAATAACCGAAACTGGCAGCTGACCGCTGGACCGGGCGGGGCGACGTGCCGGCCGGCCCGGCGAAAGCCGGACCTGTCAATGGGGATCCGCGAGTTGGGTGCCGTGTTCATGGGCGGCCCGACGCTGACCGGGTTCGCTGCCGCCGGCCGGGTTGTCGAGCACAAGAGCGGTGCGGTGGCCCGCACGTCCCGCGCCTTCGCCGGTGACCGGCAGCCGCATTGCCCCGAGTTCTTCTGAGCTGAGCGCTGTTCCTGGGTTCACCCAACCCGGCCTCGCTGTTTCCTCGCCCATTGTGTCCTTCCCGCAGCTGCAGTGCCGGGAAGAAGTCAGATGGTGCGGAAACAGCGGGCTCGGCGGGGTGCAGTGTCGGCCAGAAGTCAGATGGTGCGGAAACAGCGGGCTGGGCGGGGTGCAATGTCGGGAACCACCGGCTGCGTCCGGCTATTTGGAGCGGCCGAGTTTCCCGCGGCCCATCGCCAGGAGCAACATTGCCAGGTCGGTGCCGGGCTGACCCAGATCGCGGAAGCGATCCAGGATGGCGATCTCGCGGCTGTAGGAAATCCGCGGACCACCCTGCGCCATCCGAGCGGAGCCAATGGCATGTGAGACTGCGGTGCGCTTCTTGATGAGGCGAACAAGCTCGGCGTCGATGGCGTCGATTTCGGTGCGAAGCGCCACGATGCCCGCCTCGTCAGTGGGTACCGGTACCTCGGGCAGCACGATGTCCGCGTCGCTCATGTCGACCTTTCGGGTTCTGGTACTGATCATGATCAATCCTGTTCTCGCCCCAACGATTCGCCAGGTCCGGACACGAAAAACGCCCCGGGTCTGGTGGACCTCGGAGCGCGTCGTCTGGGCGGGTGGCTTCAGCCGCGGACGGGCACCGGAGTCCGGTACCCATAAAAAAACTGCCGCTGAGCCATGACGACATAGTGGCACAGCCCCGCTTCCCAAGTCCACCCGACGGTAACTGGTAGAGCGAGGGTTCAGCGTGGGCGAAGGATGAATACGATCGCAGCGCACACCACGACGATCAGGACAGGCCGGACGCGAAGAGCACGCTTTTTGGCTCAAGGATTTTGCTTCACCCGGAGAAATGAGAGACGGATACCTCTTGACCAGCTGCGCCATCGTGGCCGGTCGATCATCGGCACCCGATGGCGGACATCCGATTGCCCGCCACAGTTGCTCCCATTGCCCGGCCGCCCAACCCCTGGCGATCCAGCCGAACTTGGCCTCGCCGACCTCGTTCAGCACATAGTAGGCAGGCCCGGTGAGGCCGAAACCACGCTTGAGATTGTTGACGACAAGGACATATCGGATTTACTCGAATGGCACGAGTAATGGTTTTTTCGGACCGATCATGGTCAGCAGACCTGGACTGATTTCGATCCGGATCCGCGCGGTCCGCACCAACATTCGGCCAAGAATCCAGGCGACGGCCACGCCATAGGCACCGGTGGCAAGCCGGATCGTCGGGTCGGGGGTCAACGCAGAAGCCAGCAGACCGGCGATCCCCAACAGCAGGAGCAGGGCGGTCTGCGGAAGCCAGAAAAGAGTACGCAGCGGGTGCGGCGGGACCAGAGTCAGCGGGCCGGCGGAGTCGAGCACCGGCTCACCGTATTCCGCGAATAAGTGAATCGGCTGGCATCCTCGTGTGTAGCCAAGCGCCGGTTAGATTTGTCAGATGAACCCGGAAGAGGCTGCACGCCCGCTGCCGGGTGCGGGTCAGCAAAAGCACTTGGTCGTCATCGCCCGGGTGACTCGCATCACCAAATCGACGGCAGAAGGAGAAACAGCATGACATTTACCGGCATCCCCACCACCGCGCTGGACTTCTACGAGGACCTGGAAGTCGATAACAGCAAAACGTTCTGGGCGGCGAACAAGGACAAGTACGAGCAGGCCGTCAAGATCCCGATGACGGAGTTGGCCACCGGGTTGGCACCGGAGTTCGGCGAAGGCAAGCTGTTCCGGCCGTTCCGCGATGTTCGGTTCGCCAAGGACAAGACGCCGTACAAAACCCATCAGGGCATTTGGTTCGACGAATCCAAGATGTACGTGCAGATTTCGGCGGCTGGGCTCTGGGTGGCCGGCGGCTACTGGCGAACCGGCTCCGACCAGATCGCGCGCTACCGCGCCGCGATCGATAACGATTTACACGCAACAGCTTTGGAGTCGATCATGGCGGCCCTGCACCGCGAGAAATTCGAGGTGGGCGGGGACCAACTGACCCGAGTTCCGGCCGGCTTCGCAAAGGACCATCCACGCGCTGAGCTATTGCGTTACAAGACGTTGACTGCTCGGCGGGACTTCAAATTCCCGGCCTGGATGGATACTCCCAAGGCGAAAACCGAAATTGCCAAATCCTGGCGAAAGATTATTCCGCTGGTCGATTGGCTTCAACAGCACGTAGGCGCCTCCGACCTGCCCTCCCGTTGAGCCTTATCGTTTAATTGATCCCTATCGTTTGGTTGGGCACTGTCGTTTGGTTTGGCACTGTCGTTTGGTTGGGCACCGCCGTGAGCCTTCTCGTTTGGTCGGGCGCTGCGGTCGGACCGGGTCGAGACCATCTTGTTTCCCAACACTTTTCGGGATTCCGCGGAGCCAGAATTCGGGCTCCCGAATAGGCATCCCATCCCTTGGGCCGTTACCCTGAGCCCACAGAAGGGGAGTAGTTCACCACCGACTTGTCGACATGCCGGCGTACTGAGGCGCCCGGCAATCGGGCCCGTGATGCACGGGTGAACGAGACCTTCGACCGCCCACGCGAGTCCGCCGGAAATGGCGCACTCCACCGTGTTCGGGACGTCCGGCACCCGGACGGCCCGGCAGAGTCGAAGGATCGCCCGTGTTCGAAACCATTGCGCTGCTTCTGATCTCAGCGGTTGCGATCTATCTGGCCTGTGAATGGTTCGTCAACGCCATCGAATGGTTCGGTTCCCGGTTGAAGATGGGCAGTATGGCCATCGGCTCCGTGCTGGCCGCTATCGGGACAGCACTGCCGGAGAGCGTTGTCACCTTCGTAGCGGTGGCCTTCAACGATGATCCGGCTCGCAAGGACATCGGTGTCGGCGCAGCCATGGGCGGGCCCCTGGTGCTCTCCACCGTCGCCTACGCCACCATCGGCGTGGTGTTGGCCATCACCACCAGATCGCTGCAGACACGGCCGGGCGGCGGCCGCGAACTGATATCGGATCAGCGATGGTTCATCGTGATTTTCATCGCCAAAGTCGCCCTCGGATTGGTGGCTTTCACCTTCAAGCCTTGGCTGGCCTGGGCGTTTGTCGCCGCTTACGGATTCTTCGTGCTCAAAGAGCTGCGCGAGTCCAGATCCAGTGCGGCGCACGCCGCCGCTGACCTGGATCGACTACGGCTACAGCCGAAACGCGCGGTCCCGGCGCTGTGGGCCATTATCGGTCAGACCCTGGCCACGCTGGTGATAATTTTCATCGCCTCGCAAGTTTTCGTTCTCCAGTTGGCTGATCTCGGGCCCCAACTTGGTCTTTCGCCGGCGGTCGTGGCGCTCCTGTTCGCTCCGATCGCCACCGAACTGCCGGAAATTCTGAATGCCATCATCTGGGTGCGGCAGGGTAAGACCGAGATGGCATTGGCCAATGTGTCCGGCTCGATGATGATTCAAGCGACCATCCCGTCTGCGTTGGGCATCGGATTCACGCCTTGGCTTTTCGACCGGGTGCTGATCTTGGCCGGCGTCGTGACACTCGCTTCCATCATTGTGATGGTCATTCTGGGACGTCTGGAAAAGCTCAATTCGGGAACCCTGCTGATCGGTGTTGGCATTTACGGTGCCTTCTTGACCACAGTTCTCATCAGCGGCTGAGCGGTGCAAGAGAGCTTTGTCGGTGACGACGGGTACCTTGGATAGGTCATGACGAGTCACCTCCCCACCTCCCGTTCCGCCCCTCCCGCTGATGCCAAGCGAAGGGGAGTTTCCCCGCACTTATCGGCCCTTCCCGCGGAGTCGGAGCAGATTGCGCCGGCCGAACCGCCCACCGACGGGTACGGCGACGATGAGTACGACGGCGGCCTTTTCAATGCCAAACCGGTCGACGCCGAAACCGCACCGGACACCTGGGACGGTACCTACCCGGAGCAGAAGAAGCGTCCGCCGAGCCCGCAGATCAAGGTCGAGGAACTCCTCGAAGGTCTCAATAACCAGCAACGCGAGGCAGTGGAACATCGCGGCTCACCGCTGCTGGTGGTGGCCGGCGCCGGCTCGGGCAAGACCCGGGTCCTGACCCGGAGAATTGCCTATCTGCTGGGGGCCGGCGGCGCGACCCCCGGGGAAATTCTGGCCATCACCTTCACCAACAAGGCAGCTGCCGAGATGAAGGAGCGGGTGGCCGATCTGGTGGGACCGCGGGCACGGTCGATGTGGGTGTCGACCTTCCACTCGATGTGCGTACGGATTCTGCGTAACGAGGCAACCCATCTCGGCTACAAATCGACCTTCACCATTTATGATTCGGCCGATTCACAACGCCTGGTGGCGTTGGTGTCTGGCGATCTGGACCTGGACAGTAAACGATTCCCCCCGCGGTCGATGGCCGCAGCCATCAGCAACTTGAAGAATGAATTGCTGGACCCGGCCACCGCTGCAGAGCGCGCCGATAACGACCACGCCAAAGTGGTTGCCGAGGTTTACGCCGGATACCAAGTTCGTCTCAAAGCCGCCTCGGCGTTGGATTTTGATGACCTGATCATGGAGACCGTGGCGTTGCTGCAGGTCTTTCCGGCAGTAGCCGAGCACTACCGCCGGCGATTTCGTCATGTTCTTGTCGACGAGTACCAGGACACGAACCATGCCCAGTACACCCTGGTAAAAGAGCTGGTGGGGGGTACCCATGACGAGCGCGAGGTCCGTGCGGCCGACGGCGAATTGGTCAGAGCCGCTCGCAGTCAGGTGCCACCGGCTGAGCTGGTGGTCGTCGGTGATGCCGATCAGTCGATCTACGCCTTCCGCGGCGCCAGTATCCGAAACATCGTCGAATTCGAGCGGGACTACCCGGCGGCCCGCACCATCTTGTTGGAGCAGAACTACCGCTCCACCCAAACGATTTTGTCGGCCGCCAATGCGGTGATTTCGCGCAATCCGGAGCGGCGGGCCAAGAACCTCTGGACGGCAGCCGGAAACGGTGAACTGATCGTTGGTTATGTCGCCGACAACGAGCACGACGAGGCGTCATTCGTGACCAGTGAAATTGATCGACTGGTTGACGAAGGCGCTATCCGGTTCGGCGATGTGGCCGTGTTCTACCGGACGAACTCGTCCTCGCGGGCGTTCGAAGATGTATTTGTCCGAATGGGCATGCCGTACAAAATCGTTGGTGGCGTCCGGTTTTACGAGCGCAAAGAGGTCAAGGACGCGCTGGCCTATCTTCGCGCGCTTGCCAACCCCGCCGATGAGGTATCGCTGCGCCGAGTGCTGAACACTCCGAAACGGGGTATTGGTGATCGGGCCGAGGCCGCGCTGTCGGTGTTTGCCCAGAAAGAGAAAACCATTTTCGCCGACGCGCTGAATCGCGTTGCCGAGATTCCCTTCATTGCAACACGTTCGATGAAGGCAATCGCCGGGTTCAATGCAATGATCAACGGTCTTCGTGATGCCCTGGAGAACGGCGCGGAGCCGGCCGATCTCCTGACCATGGTGCTGGAACAGAGTGGCTATAACGACTTGCTCGAGGCCAGCGATGATCCGCAGGATGCCTCCAGGTTGGAAAACCTGGAGCAATTGGTAACCGTGTTGCGAGAGCGGGTCGAGATTTTGCAGGGTGGGTTCGAGGTCGGTGAAAGTATCGAGCCCGGCCCGGCTTTGCTTGCAGCAGTGCTCGAACAGCTCTCGCTGGTTGCCGATGCCGACCAAATTCCCGATGCAGAATCGGGCATGGTCACCATGATGACGCTACATACGGCCAAGGGCTTGGAGTTCCCTACCGTTTTCCTGACCGGTTGGGAAGACGGCCTTTTCCCGCACATGCGGGCCCTGGGCGACGATAAGGAATTGGCCGAGGAACGTCGGCTCGCCTATGTCGGAATCACCAGATCTCGTGAGCGGCTATACATCTCGCGCGCGGTGACTCGTTCCAGCTGGGGCCAACCCGGCGCCAACCCGGCGTCCCGCTTCATCCAGGACATCCCCGAAAATCTGATCGACTGGAGACGGCTGGTCGAAACGCCGCAGTATGCCGGATCGGACAACTGGTATCCCGGTGGCGGCCGCTCGGCGCCGGTTTCGGCAGCACGATTTGGATCTGGCGCTGGATCGGGTGGTCGGTTCGGTGAGTCGGCTCAGTCTAGGCTGGCCGCGACCGGTACCAGGACAACAGGGCGGACCGGTTGGCAGAACACCCCGACGGTGGTGTTGAAAGAGGGCGACCGGGTCAATCACGACAAGTACGGGCTGGGCAAAGTCATTGCGGCCGAGGGCGTCGGAGTCCGTGCCACGGCCACCATCGATTTTGGCGCGGCCGGCACCATCCGCCTGATGCTGATCGGCGGCGTGCCCCTCACCAAGCTCTGACCAAGTATTCGTCCAGTGCCCAGTGCCCAGTGCCCAGTGCCCAGTGCCGGCTTGATGAGCCGCCAAATCTGTCATCTACCTCCAGGGTGCGGCCGAACGCGAACTTCTGGGGCATCGGCTGGACCAATTGGCCCAGGTCACGCCTTGACCACACCTATGTCTGGTCGAGCATGGTGAGGTAGGCGTCGAGTTGGGCAGCGCCGGTGAGCAGGTGCCGGCTGCGCGAACTCAGTCTTCGCTGCCAGGAAGCAAGGAACACCCGCAACGCGTCCGCGCCGCCGGCCTCGCGCAGCGAGTCGACGAACTGCGCAATCTGGCGCAGTTGGTAGCCACCCTGACGTAGTTGCCGGGCGATCTCCGCGTCGCGCACGCAGCTCGGTCCGAATTCGCGGTAACCGGTGGTGTGGTTGCGTTGGGGGCGCAGGATGCCCTCGACCTCCCAGGCACGCAGTGTCGCCGGGTGAATGCCCAGGCGGCGAGCGAGTTCACCTACCGTCAGCGGCAGACCAGCCGGTGGCGTCGCCGAGATGGCAAGACTGGCCAGAACTCTCGCAGCACTGTCAAGGACGGTGGCAGCTTCGGTGCGGGTCTGGCGTTGCGCGAGCAGTTCGACGTGCCCGGCGTCGATCAATCCAAAGGCAGACTCGGTGTCACCGCGATTGGTGGCGCGCATGATCTGCGCTGCCGACTCGTACCCATGGCCGCTGCGCAGTGCAAGGAAGGCCCGCAAAGCCTGCGCGTGCACCGGCGTATAGCGGCGGTAGCCGGCCGCGCTGCGATCAGACGGTGGGAGGATGCCGGCATCCTCGTAATTTCGGATCGCCTGCGCGGACAACCGGTGTTCACGGGCCAGATCGATGGGTCGCAGTTTGCACCTCCGATTGAAACTTGAGAGTACGTCTTCGCCGTCATTCTTCGTCGAAGTTTCAAAGGAGTCTTTAACGATAGCGTCGAGGTGAGGTGCTTGTTCAGCCATTCTGAAATGGGGTAACCATGTCCATTGCCACATCGTTGCGCGGGATCGGCCGCCACATCGGCGACCGGGAAGGCCTTGGACGGGCCCTGGATGAGTTCTTGGCGACCCGGACCCAACCGCCGACCATGCTCGCACTGGGCGAGCCGACCCACGGAATCAGGGCTTTCCCGTTGCTGCGCAACGATTTTATGGCACACCTCGTCGAACGCGGTTTCCGGTCCATCATCCTGGAAACCGATATTTTTGCCGCATCGCTCGTCAACGACTACGTGAACGGCGAGAGCGTGGACATCGATCTTGTGCTCACAACCGGATTCAGCCACGGATTTGGTGGGGTGCCGGGCAACCGCGAGCTCATCAAATGGCTGCGCTTGCACAACACCGGCCGCGCTGAGCCGGACCGGGTTGGTTTCTACGGCTTCGATGCGCCTATCGAGTTCTCCGGCGCACCGAGCCCGCGGCAGACCCTCTCGGCGGTCATCGACTATCTGCCCACATCGTTGCTGCCGGTATCAATCGTCGACCTCGACATGCTGACGGGCGCTGACGCCGATTGGTCCAACGAGGCGGCCATGTACGACCCGGCAGCGTCTATCGGCGCCTCGGATAAGGCCCGAAATCTGCGTATTATTGCCGACGACCTGGCCAGTGCGTTGAATCGCGCGGCACCCCTGCTGCGCCCGGTCGATCCCGCCGGCTACATCGACGCCGTCGCGCAGGCACGCACCGCCGTTGGGCTCCTGCGCTATCACGCGGCCATGGCCGGCGCCGGT
>JBBSUU010000012.1:0-16106 GCA_038234115.1 Mycobacteriales bacterium | reverse complement strand
CCGAGAGTCGAATGCACCATCGACGACCGTCCCGGGTGCAATATCGGGGAATGAGCCTGTCGGGCCGGTGAGCCCCAAGGCTTGGTGAAATCCACTTCTGCCCGGGAGCACGCCGGTCTCGACAAGACCGAGCGTCCCCGCTCCGGCTGTCAGCGAGGCCGCGGCGGCGATGAGTAACGTCCGTCGAGAAATCTGCACGTCTTCATCCCCCCAGCGTTCGGCTCTTCCATTACACCCGATCCGGCGGTGACATCTCCTGCGTTTGGTGTTTTCAGGGGCGGATGAGCACCTTGAGCGCTTGGCGCGAGTTGGCGCTGCCTTCCTGGCCACGCTCGGCAACAACGTGGGTGGCGCCGAACTCACGACCGAGATCGGTGCGGTTGGTGTGCCGCCCCATCAGGATGATCGTCTCCGCGCCCATTTGTTTCGCAGCCAGCACGGCCGAGAGACCGACCGCGCCATCACCGATGACGGTGACAGTTTTGCCGGGAGCAACGCCGCCCATGGAGGCGGCGTGGTAGCCGGTGAGGTACATCGGAAAGGGTCAGCAGCGACGGCATCAGGGACTCATCGGTCCTCGCCGGGATGATGACCGCGGTGCCATCGGCCTGCGGGACGAGCAGTTTCTCCGCCTGGGTTGCCGAGGGCGCACCATCAAAGAATCCGCCGTGGATGCACGAAGTGGTGATGCTGTCGCGGCAGAAGACACAGGTATTGTCCGACCAGGCGAACGGAATGATGACAGTATCGCCGACGGTCAGTGTGCTGACCTGCTCTCCTCTTATTGGTTGAAAGGGGTGTGGTGGCGTCGCTCTTGCTCCCGCCGTAGTGGAGGTTTCCCCAATTGGCCGGCGATGACTCGCGACTGTCTTCTTTGTCTCTTCAGATAACCAGCCCCCGCCTGCCCGGGAGCGCCGAGTAGGCACTTCCCGGTCGGTGAGAAAGAATAAGCCCATGAGCCACCGCAAGGAATTTGGACCCGCCTCCTGGCTGACGCTGCCGTCACACCTGGCCTGGTTGAACCACCAGTTCAACCTGCAGGTCGCCTTTGCGGCGCAGGCCAGGTTGTCACAGGGCGGCTTCGGTTACCTGGATGCCAACGGTTGCGTCGATGCCGAGCGGAACCGGGAGATTTTTCTGACCTGCCGGATCACCCATGTGGCCGCTTTAGCTCATCTGAGAGGTGTACCCGGGGCGATGTCCTTGGTGGACCACGGGATTGCAGCCCTGCAGAGCACCTTCCGCGATGAGGCAAACGGTGGCTGGTTCACCAGCCTCAACCCGGACGGCAGCCCGGCTCCCGGTCGTAAAGCGGCGTACGACCACGCCTTCGTGCTGTTGGCCAGCGCTTCGGCGACGGTCGCTGCGCGTCCGGGTGCGGCTGAACTTCTCCAACAGGCATTGGGCATCATCGACCGGTATTTCTGGGATGAGCAGACCGGCCTCTCCCGCGAATCTTTTGCCTTCGACTGGAGCGACCCGGAGAATTATCGCGGGGCCAACTCCAATATGCACATGGTGGAGGCTCTGCTGGCGGCCGGCGACGCGCTGAATGACCCAGCACTGAGCGCGCGGACACTTCGGATCGCCGACGCACTGATCAACAACGCGGCCCGAGCGCAAAACTGGTTGTTACCAGAGCATTTCGATGTCGATTGGAATCCGGAGTTGGAATACAATCGGGATCAGCCGGCACACCCGTTCCGTCCCTACGGCGCTACTCCAGGGCACTTTATGGAATGGGCGCGGCTGCTGGTCCAGGTGAGCGGTTCCAATCCGGCGGCCGACGCCGACTGGTTGATTCCGGCGGCCGAGGCCCTATTCGACCGGGCCATCGAGGTCGGCTGGCATCGGGATGGAAATGATGGATTCGTCTACACCGTCGGTTGGGACGGCAGCGTCATCATCGACTCCCGGATGCACTGGGTGCTTGCCGAAGGAATCGGCGCCGCCGCGCTGCTCAGCCAGGTAACCCAGGAGCCGCGGTTTGCCGACTGGTACCAGCGCTTGTGGGATCACGCTTCGCGGTATTTCGTGGAAAGCTTGCGCGGTACCTGGATTCATGAGCTCGATGGCGACCTCGTCGAATCCGGGTTGGTCTGGCCGGGTCGACCGGATGTCTACCACGTGTCCAACGCGCTGTTGATCCCGCAACTGCCACCCGCTCCGGCCGCCGCAGTGGCACTGCGCGACCAGGCCTGAGATTTGACCAGATTGGTGGCGTCCCGCTGGGCGCCCTGGACGCTCCTGGCGGTGGCGGTGATCGCCCATGTTCTGGTGACCCTGGCCGGTGCGGATCCGTTCAAGATGATCGACCTCAAGGTCTACGTCGACGGAGCCGGTTGGGCCCTGGACGGAACGCTGTACGACTCGACCAGCGACTCGATCTCCGGCAGCGGCGACCCGATTAACCTGCCCTTCACCTACCCGCCCTTCTCGGCGCTGCTCTTCCTGCCTGTCTCAGTCTTGAATTACGGCGTCGCCAGGGTGTTGTGGCAGGTTGCGAGTCTGATCGCGATCACGGCGATCATCTACCTGACGTTGCGGTTGCTCGGTCGGGCCGGCAAGAACGCCGCCACGCCGATCGATCACCTTCGCGGGGTGCTGATCGGCGGCACGGCGTTGGCCCTATGGCTCGAACCGGTCCGAACAACTTTCAACTACGGCCAGATCAATCTGTTCTTGGCGCTGCTGCTGCTTTCCGGCGCCGTCGCAGCCAAAGATTGGTGGGCCGGGGCCAGCGTCGGCATCGGGGCCGGCATCAAACTGGTGCCGGCGATCACCGGCCTCTACTACCTGGTGCAGCGACGCTGGTGGGCAGCCGCCTGGTGCATCTTCGGGTTTTTGCTCACCGTCGGCTTGGCGGCCATCGTGCTGCCGGCCGAGACCAAGAGGTACTTCTTGGAACTGATTTTCGACCCGGCCCGCACCGGACCGGTTTTCGGCGCCATCAACCAGTCGTGGCGAGGGGCGCTGGCACGATTGGCCGGACTCGATGACGTACCCACCGCCTGGATCATCGCGGTGGTACTGAGTGCAGCGCTGGCAGTTTGGACTTTGATCACCTCTTTGAAGGCCGGTGATCGGCTGGCGGCATTCCTCTCCGTTCAATTTTTGGGACTGCTGGTGTCACCGATCTCCTGGTCGCACCACTGGGTCTGGGTGATTCCGCTGCTGGTCTGGTGCTTCTTCGGAGCCCACCGGCGACTGGTTGCAGTCCGAGTACTGGCCATCGCCTGGTTGGTGGCCTGCTACAGCTACGTGGTGCCGATCCTGGTTTCCCAACCCAATAACTTCGAGATTTCCTCCCGTCCGGGATGGTCGTCGTGGTTGGCCACGATCTACGTCGTCCTGGGGGTGGCGACGCTTGTGGTGCTCGGCGTCACCAACCGACGCACCTCACCGGTGGTTGGGGAAATCGCGTCCGCGCAGTAAGCTGAAAAGCGAAAGACACGGGAGTCCGGTGCGCCGGGCTGAGATAGGAGCACGAAGCTCCTGACCGTCGAACCTGATCCAGATCATGCTGGCGCAGGGACGTCGAATCTCTTTTGCTCTCCCGTGCTACCGACGCATCGATGCGAGGAGCACAGCATGACCGTTTTGAAGCAACACCGGCTGAAAAGCATTGCCCTGATCACAGTCTTCGGGTTGGTTATGACCGCCTGTGGATCGAGCCAGGACGCCGGCCCGAAAGGCGCAACCACCACCGGCGTGGCCACCGGGGAGGCAAGCTCAGGCAGCGGCGACACCACCTCGGGTAGCAGCGAAACCACCTCAGGCAGCAGCCCAGCAGCCGGCGGCAGTGGCGAAACAGCCAGTGGTAGCGGCGGCGGCGCAGTCACTCTGGTCACCCACAACTCCTTCAACGTCGACAAACAGGTGCTGGCCGATTTCGAGGCCAAATCCGGAATTACCCTTACCGTTCTCGCGCAGGACGCTTTGCCCAACCAGCTGGTGCTGACCAAGGACAACCCGCTGGGCGATGTTGCCTACGGCATCGATAACACTTTCGCCTCGCGCGCCGTCGATGCCGGGGTCTTCGCCCCCTACACTTCGCCGCTGCTCGACCAGGGCAGCAATAACTTTGCCTTCGATGACTCCGGGGCGCTGACGGCGGTTGATTTCGGCGATGTCTGCGTCAATGTGGATCACAAGTGGTTCGCCGAGAAGGGGCTGGCCGAGCCGGCCACCTTTGCCGATCTGATCAAGCCCGAATACAAGGACCTGTTGGTTGCCCAGTCACCGGCCACGTCGAGCACCGGTCTGGCATTTTTGCTCGGCACCATTGCCAACAGCGGGGTAGACGGTTGGCAGGCGTACTGGGAAGCGTTGCGAAACAATGGCATCAAGATTGAAGCCGATTGGGAAAGCTCTTATTACGTGGACTTCTCCGGGTCTGATGGCAAGGGGGATCGGCCGCTGGTGGTGTCCTACGGTTCGTCACCGCCGGCGGAGGTCAAGGACGGCGCCACTGAAGCGCCCACCGGAGTGTTGACCGACACCTGCTTCCGGCAGGTCGAATACGCCGGTGTGTTGGCCGGGGCAAAGAATCCGGTCGGCGCTCAGCAGGTCGTGGATTTCCTGTTGTCGCCGGAGTTCCAGGCCGGCCTACCGGATGCGATGTACGTCTACCCCGTGGACACGAAGACCCAGTTGCCGCCCGCCTGGTCCAAGTACGCCCAGGCGCCCACCGACACCAAAACCTTGGAACCAGGCCTGATCGCCACGGAGCGGGACACCTGGATCCAGGATTGGTCGGACCTGATCGAGGGATGACCTCAGATCTGGACTCTCATCGTGCCCGGCGCAGTAAGCGGCCAGGAATCCAGTAAGTCCAGCCGGCAACCCCGCAGACACCCAACGGCATAGAAACAACACATGAATCTACGAGCGGACCGAACTGCAGCAAACTGGCGCACCGCCGGTCTGCTGCTGGCCGGGGCCGTACCGCTGGCAGCCTTCGCCGCATTCTTCTTCTACCCGGTGGTGTCACTGATCGGCCGCGGGCTGATCGGCCCCGGCGGGATAGATCTTTCCGGGTTCTCCGAGGTCATCAGTCGGCCTCGCTTCAGCCGGATCCTCTGGTTCACCCTGTGGCAGGCGGCCGCGTCGGCCGGGCTTTCCGTGCTGGTCGGGATCCCGGGGGCCTACCTGCTCTACCGGTGCCGGTTCCGTGGCCGCGCCGTCCTGCGCGCCCTGGTCATCGTGCCCTTCGTGCTCCCGACAGTTGTGGTGGGGTTGGCCTTTCGCAGTCTTTTTGCCAGTAGCGGACCGCTGGGATCCTGGGGTCTGGATGACTCCATCTGGGCCATTTTGCTGGCCCATGTCTTCCTCAACTATGCCATTGTGGTCCGGACCGTGGGCAGTACCTGGGCCCATCTGGACCGCAGACCGGCTGAGGCCGCGCGAGCACTTGGCGCCGGGCCCGCCCGTGCTTTCCTGACCATCACGTTGCCCGCACTGGGCCCGTCCGTAGCGGCGGCTGCGACGTTGGTGTTCTTGTTCTGCGCCACCAGTTTCGGCATCATGATCGTGCTCGGTGGCGGTCAGTTCTCGTCGCTGGAGACAGAGATCTATCGGCAGACAACGCAAATGCTGGATCTGCGGACGGCAGCCGTGCTGTCAATTGTGCAGATCATTCTGGTCACCGCAGTGCTGGCGGTTTCCGCGGCGATCCGGCGACGCACCGAAACCACCCTGCGACTGCGGGCTTCCGGTGCCGCCGAACGTCCCTTGCGACGTGCGGACCTGCCCGCGGTACTGATCACAGCGCTCGTGTGCCTGCTCCTGCTGGCTCCGATGGCCACCCTGCTGGCCCGCTCGCTACAGACCGAGAATGGTTGGGGATTAGGGAATTTCGCGGCACTGGCCACTGTCGGGCAGGGCCAGCAGTTTCTGGTGTCCGGTTGGCAGGCAACAGTGAATTCGCTGACGGCCGCATCGACTGCCGCGGTGTTGGCGGTCGCGATCGCGGTTTTGCTGTGTGTGGTGTTGGCTCGTAAACCGACCAAACCACTGGCCCGTCGCTCGATAGCCCTGATGGACGGGATCTTCATGCTGCCGCTTGGAGTGTCCGCAGCCACCGTCGGATTCGGATTTCTGATCAGCCTGGACCGGCCGCCGCTGGATTTTCGCGGGTCAGCGTTACTGGTGCCGATCGCGCAGGCGATGGTGGCCACCCCGTTGGTGGTTCGGATGATCCTGCCGGTGCTGCGCAGTGTGGATGACAGACTGCGCCAAGCCGCCGGTATTCTCGGCGCTTCGCCACTGCGGGTCTGGATCAGCGTCGACCTGCCCATCATGTCGCGGTCACTGGCCGGCGCGGCTGCCTTTGCTTTCGCCGTCGCCCTGGGCGAGTTCGGCGCCACCAGCTTTGTGGCCCGCCCGGACAATGTGACACTGCCCATTCTGATCGGAAAGTTGATCTCCCGTCCCGGCGCCGGAAATGCCGGAACAGCCTGTGCGGCCGGAGTTATCCTCGCGTTGCTCTGCGCGGCAGTGGTGTTTGTCGTTGACCGAGCGGTCGGCGGTAAGCGCGGCGGCGCCCAGATCGGAGCGTTCTGAGATGGCGTTGCAACTGACCGGACTGACGATCACCTACGACCGCACGGTGGCTGTCGATCAGGTAAGTCTCGAGGTGCCGGACGGGCAGATTCTCGCGCTGCTCGGGCCATCAGGCTGTGGCAAGTCAACGCTGTTACGCGCGATTGCCGGGCTGGAACCCCTTCAGGAGGGGCGGGTGAGCTGGGACGGCGTAGATCTGGCCAGGGTTCCGCTGCATCGTCGCGGATTCGGGTTGATGTTTCAGGACGGTGTGCTTTTCCCGCACCAAACGGTCGCGGCGAATATTGGCTACGGCCTGCGCGTCGGAAAACGGGATCTGACCAAGCCGGAACAGCAGCAGCGGGTCTCGGAACTTCTCTATCTGGTGGGATTGGCCGGTTACGGGAATCGGTCGGTCGGTGAACTTTCCGGCGGCGAGGCCCAGCGAGTTGCACTGGCGCGTGCGCTTGCCCCGCGTCCGCGTTTACTGCTGCTGGATGAACCCCTTGCTGCGCTTGATAAGTCGTTGCGGGAGAACTTGCTGCTCGACCTACGGCGGATCCTCACCGCCACCAGAACGACAACCGTTTTTGTCACCCATGACCAGAACGAGGCGTTCGGTATCGCCGATCGGGTGGCGCTGATGGATGCCGGACGGATTCGTCAGCACGGTGTCCCGCGGGATGTCTGGGACCACCCGATCGATGAATGGGTGGCGCGTTTCGTCGGCTACACCACCGTTCTGGATGCAGGGCTGGTGGACAGGGCCCGGCCAGATGGCGACCGCATTGCATTTCGGCCATCGGCATTGCGTCTAGATCCATCCGGCGACATCGAGGCGACTGTGCTCGCAGCTTCGGCATCGCCGGATCACACTGCGCTGAAGGTATTGATAACCGGCTGGGGTGAAATGGAAGCGGTGGCGCCGGCGGATAGTCCCGTTGCGGTCGGCGAGTCGATCACCCTGCGACACGATGCCGCCGGTGTCGCGCGACTGCGGTCTGCATCGTGGCCGGCGAAGTCATGACAGGCTGAACCTGTGACTTGGCATCTGATTCCACTCCGTGCGGCAACCCTGTTGGACGACTCCCTCGACCGGATCCGCTATTCGTTGAATCGAGTAGACCTGTGGCAACGTACCGCCGGCGCCCTGGGACTGGTGCTGACCCAAGCTGGTCAAGCTGACCTCGCCGATCAAGCCGGCCACAGCGCCCGAGTTGAACAATCTGGCCAGGCCGAACCGGCGGCGCCCGCGTCCTCAGTAGCTCCTGGAGCCTCGGTAGTTCCCGGAACATCAGCAGTTCCTGGAATCGCAGAAGCTCCGGGCACGGCAGCAGCTCCCGAGACCACAGCCTGGCAGCACGGTGAAATGATTCGGCTGCATCGGGCGCGGGAAATGGCCGAACCCGGGGCGCATCGGGTTAGCGCAGCAGTACGGAGCGCGGTGCTGGGCAACGGTTCTTGGCTGGCGCGGATGGAGGTGATCGGCGGATTGCCGGTGATGAGCATTGTGACCGGTCCGGCAGCGGGAGCGCAGGTTCGATTTTTGCTCGGGCCCACGGCCGCCGGCACCGTGGTGACAGCAGAGATGGTCGGCACCGACACCACGAGAACGGTGGTCAGTCGCGCCGAAGCGCTCGCCCAGGCGCCACGTCGCCCGGCCGCCGTGCTGGCGCTGCGCACGATTCTGGGCATGCTGACATTGGCGATGCATGAAAACTCGGTGGTGGTGGGGGCCGCGATCGTTCGGGACGGCAGGGTCTTGGCGGCTCGTCGAACCCATCCTGATCGGCATGCCGGGAAATGGGAGCTTCCGGGTGGAAAAGTCGAACCGGGGGAGTCGGATGCGACGGCGTTGACCAGAGAGATCAATGAAGAACTCGGCATCGCAATCCGGGTGGGCCATCAAATAGGTCCGGATATCGCTCTGGATGTCGAACTCGTGCTGAGAATCTTCGCCGCCACCATCAGCAGTGGTGAGCCGGTGGCCACCGAACACGACCTATTCCGGTGGGTTGGCCCCGCGGAGCTAGCCGAATTGGATTGGCTGGACGGGGATCGGGCGCTTCTCAGTCATCTGTCCAATCACCTGAATGCCGGATCAACTGTTGACGACAACATCACCGAGTTGAGTTAATGCAGTTGCACCTGCCCGGGGATCTTGGAACTCGATTCGGTAACCATCTTCGCTCCTGGTGTGCTCGTCATCACTGCGACATAAAAGACATGGCATAGTGCGTCACACGCAACAGTTTTGTTGCCCGGAGTAGCCTGCCCAGGCTCCTTCAACACAGATTTGGAGTTCACGTGACCGTACGTAACCCGCGCCAGAAGCGCACCTGGTTGATCGCCGCAGCCGCAGCCGGCGCCATGATTCTTTCCGCTTGTGGATCCTCTGATGCTGCGAACGGCACCACCGCTCCCGCTGTCGGTTCTGCTGCCGAGGGCATGTCATCGGCAGCGGCAGGGAACTCCTCCGCAAATGAGGCCATGACCTCCGGAACCGATCAGGCGATGTCCTCCGGGACCGATCAGGCGATGACCTCCGGGTCCGCCGCCGCGTCGTCCGGCGGCGCCATTACCGCTGTTGCCACCGCGACCACCGCGACCAGCGACGAGCTCGCAGCAGCAAAGGCCGGTCTGATCAAGGCCGGCACTCTCACCGTGTGCACCTCGCTGCCATACCCGCCCTTCGAATCCGCCGATATCAATGGCAATGTCGTCGGCTTCGAGATGGATGTCATGGACATCCTGGCCAAGGATCTGGGCGTGGAGAAGAGCGTCATCGACACCGACTTCACCGGTATCAAATCCGGACAGGCCATGACCTCGGGGATCTGCGATATCGCCGCTGCGGCCATGACGATCAACCCTGAGCGCCAAGCGGTGATCAACTTTTCCGATCCGTACTACGAGGCAACTCAGGCGCTGCTGGTCAAGGCCGACAGCACTGTGAAGGGTCTGGAAGATCTGTCCGGCCAGAGTGTGTCGGCCCAGGCCGGCACCACCGGGCTGACCTACGCCAAGGACAACGCCGAGAAGTACGGCTACACCGTCATCGAATTCCAGAACATCACCGATGTCGAGCAGGCAGTCGGCAGTGGTAACGCAGCCGCCGGCTTCCACGATGACGGCCCGCTGTTCGACTTCGTCAAGCAGAACCCTGACTTCCGGGTCGCCACCACCTTCGACACCGGTGAGCAGTACGGTTTCGGCGCCGCCAAGGACAACACAAACCTGATCGCCGTTACCAACGCCATGATCAAGAAAATCAAGGAAGACGGTACCTACGACAAGATCAAGACCGAGTACTTCCCGGTCGGCTGATCCCACTTAAGCTGGTCCCCCTTAGTCTGGTCCGAACTGTTCTTGGCCTCGGACAATAGGCTCTCAATGACGGGTCGGCTCCCATCCGGAGTCGGCCCGTCACTGCTAGTCGCCGGGTTCCAGATGCCGGGTTCGGCGTCGACCCCGTCTTGATCTGCGGCTTGAAACCCCCACCTCCAGCAGTACCCCCAATGCCCCGGGAGATCTTTGTGACTACAGTGGCGGTACCCAAAAAGAGGATGACGAAGAAGCAGCGAACGTTGCTCACTCGGATCCTGCAGTTTGCTGGCCTCTTTGTTGTCATCGTGTTGCTTGGTTTCCTTGGCGAGTGGGGTGATTTTTCCAAGAGTTTCTTCAATCTGGAAACCATTGGTAAAGCTATTCCGCGGATGTTCAGCGTCGGTCTGCTGAACACCCTGATCTACACCCTGTCGGCGTTTGCTGTCGGGTTGAGTCTGGGTCTCGTCATTGCCTTGATGCGACTCTCCGAGGAGGCCCTGTACCGATGGCTCGGAACCATCTACGTTGAACTGTTCCGCGGGCTGCCGGCGATTCTGGTGCTGTTCCTGGTCAACTTCGGTATCCCACTGCTGTTCCCGAGTTCTGCCTTCCTGCAGGATTTTTACGTGAAGGTCGCCATTGGTCTCGGGTCGGTGGCCGCTGCTTATATCGCCGAAACCATCAGGGCCGGTATCCAGGCGGTGCCCAAGGGTCAGATGGAGGCAGCGCGTACCCTCGGCATGAGCAGCGGGTTGGCCATGCGGAAGATCATTTTGCCGCAGGCTTTCCGGGTGATCATTCCGCCGTTGACCAACGAGATCATCCTGTTGGTCAAGGATTCGTCCCTGGTGTTCGCCTTGGGTGTGACAGCCAGCCAGTATGAACTGACGAAACTGGGACAGTCCTTCGCCACCGGTTCCGTCAAAGGTATTCCGGCCGGCGCCACCCCGCTGGTACTGGGTGGTTTGTTCTATCTGTTGATCACATTGCCGCTCTCGCAGGCAGTTCGGCGGCTGGAAATCATGCAAGCGAAGAGGCGATAACAATGACATCGACCCAGCAACAGCCAGGGGCCATCAGTGAGGCCGGCGCCATCTCCGTACGCGGGTTGGTCAAGAGTTTCGGTAGCGTTCAAGTGCTCAAGGGTATTGACCTGGACATCAACAAGGGCGAAGTTGTTTGCGTTATCGGCCCATCCGGATCTGGCAAGACCACCATGCTCAGATGTGTCAACCTGCTCGAGCAACCGACCGCCGGTCAAATAGTCGTCAACGGGTTCGAGGTCACGGATTCGGAGTGCAATATCGATGCCATGCGACGAAGCATCGGCATGGTTTTTCAGCAGTTCAATCTGTTTCCGCACCTGACGGTTTTACAAAACCTGACGGTGGCGCAGATCAAGGTGCTCAAGCGCTCCAAGACCGAGGCCGAGAAAGTGGCCTTGCATAATCTGGAACGCGTTGGCATGGCGCACAAGGAGACGGCCTACCCCCCGCAGCTTTCCGGCGGCCAGCAGCAGCGGATCGCCATTGCGCGGTCGCTGTCGATGGATCCGGCGCTGATGCTCTTCGATGAACCAACCTCTGCATTGGATCCGGAACTGGTCGGTGAAGTGCTCGCGGTCATGAAAGGTCTGGCCAAGGACGGCATGACGATGATGGTCGTCACCCATGAAATGGCCTTCGCGCGCGATGTTGCCGACCGGGTCATCTTTATGGACGGCGGCGTCGTCGTCGAAGAAGGCCCGGCCGAGCAGGTGATCGGGAACCCGCAACACGAGCGGACCAAAAACTTCATGTTCCGGGTGCTCCACCCGACGGAGGTCGGTGAGGAGCAGGTCACCGCCGCGGCGCCGGAGCCCGTCGAGATGACCACGCTCGAAGCGCCCGCCGAAGGATTAACTCTCCGAAAGCGCAAATTCGGTCGCTGATCGCCGGCGTCAACTCGCCAGATCCCCCTGAAACGGTCTCTAACGTTCGGGGGGATTCGGCATTCGTGACACGAGTGTGAGGGGCGTCCCTTCGATGTGGAAACACAACGGCCCAAACCACCGGTAAGCTCGGAAGGCTGCGCTGTTCGGCTGAAGGCTGTTCGGTATCGGTCATGGGGCATTTTGCCGTCGTGGCCCAGCTTCGGTCTTTACAGCGCTCTCGATGGTCTCATCGTGGGCGCCCAACATTGGGAGTTCGTCGAGTGACTGTAGTGCTAGCCGGCCAAACCGTACGTTCAGATTTACGAAACGTTGCCATCGTCGCCCACGTCGACCATGGCAAAACCACCCTCGTCGACGCCATGCTCTGGCAGTCCGGGGCTTTCCGCGAGGGTTCGGCGCACACCGACCGCGTGATGGATTCCAACGATCTGGAACGTGAAAAAGGCATCACCATTCTGGCCAAGAACACCGCGGTCCACCGTGGCGAGATGGTCATCAACATCGTTGACACTCCCGGCCACGCCGACTTCGGTGGCGAAGTCGAGCGTGCTCTGATGATGGTCGACGGCGTGGTGCTGCTGGTCGATGCCTCCGAAGGCCCGCTGCCGCAGACCCGGTTCGTCCTGCGCAAGGCGCTGCAGGCACGACTTCCCGTGGTCCTGGTGATCAACAAAACCGACCGTCCGGATGCCCGCATCGATGAGGTTGTCGACGAAACCTACGCGTTGTTCCTCGATCTGGATGCCGATGACGAGCAGATCGACTTCCCGATCGTCTATTGCGCCTCCCGGGCCGGTCGCGCCTCGCTGAACAAGCCTGGCAATGGCGAGATGCCGGACCACGAAAACCTCGACCCGCTGTTCGACGTGTTGCTCAAGGCCATCCCGGCCCCGGTCTACACCGAGGGCGCCGCGCTGCAGGCGCAGGTCACCAATATCGACGCTTCCCCGTTCCTGGGTCGCATCGGCATGTGCCGCATCATCGAAGGCACGATGAAAAAGGGTCAGCAGGTGGCCTGGATGAAGCAGGACGGCACCGTGGTCAAGACCAAGATCACCGAGCTGCTGATCACCGAAGCACTGGACCGGGTTCCGGTGGAAAGTGCTTATGCCGGAGACCTCATCGCCGTTGCCGGATTCGCCGAAATCAACATCGGTGAGACCTTGGCCGATGCCGAGAATCCGGTGGCGCTGCCGCCGATCACGGTCGACGAGCCGGCCATCTCGATGACCGTCGGCATCAACACCTCGCCGCTGGCCGGCCGGGACGGCGGTAAGAAACTGACCGCCCGCCAGGTGAAGAACCGGCTGGACGCCGAGCTGATCGGTAACGTATCGCTTCGCGTTCTCAATACCGAACGGCCGGACACCTGGGAGGTCCAGGGCCGCGGGGAACTCGCCCTGGCAATCCTGGTCGAAACCATGCGACGGGAAAGCTTCGAACTGACCATCGGTAAGCCGCAGGTGGTCATTCGCGAGATCGACGGTAAGGTCCACGAACCGTTCGAGCGACTCACCATTGACGTTCCGGAGGAATACCTGGGTGAGGTCACGCAGTTGCTGGCCGTGCGCAAGGGGCGGATGGAAACCATGACGAACCACGGCACCGGCTGGGTTCGGCTCGAGTTCCATGTGCCCTCGCGTGGTCTGATCGGCTTCCGCACCGAATTCTTGACCGACACTCGAGGCACCGGAATCGCCTCGGCGATCTTCGACGGATACGGCCCCTGGGCCGGCCCGCTGCGATCGCGCCCGACCGGTTCCCTGGTCGCCGACCGCGCCGGCCGCGCGACCCCGTTCGCGATGTTCGGCCTGCAGGAGCGTGGCACCATGTTCGTGCCGCCGACCACCGAGGTCTACGAGGGCATGATCATCGGCGAGAACTCCCGCGCCGACGACATGGACGTCAACATCACCAAGGAAAAGAAGCTCACCAACATGCGTAAGTCCTCCTCCGAGGAACTGGTGCACCTGGTGCCGCCGCGCGCGCTGTCGCTGGAACAGGCCCTGGAGTTCTGTGCCGATGACGAATGCGTGGAGATCACCCCCGTTGCTGCCCGAATCCGCAAGGTGGTGCTGAACGCCGGCGAGCGTGCTCGGACCCGCAGTCGGTCCAAGAGCCAGTAGTTCCCGGCAGCTCCCAGGCGAGCCCCCGCTCTACAGTGATCAGTGTGACCAGAACCCGCCGCTACCGAATCAGGTACCGGCGGGTTCTGGTGTTCCTACTGTTCGCACTGGTGCTCACCGCATGCACCCCACCAGGTCTCCCGGACCCACTGCCCCCGCTGGCCAGCGAGTCCACCCCGCAGGCGCCGGTGACCAATAACCTGATTTCGATCGGTATCGACAGTGCCATCACCGGCTTCAACCCTTATGTCACCGCTCAGTATTCCTCGGCTGCCAGGTCGGTGGCCGCCCTGGTCTTGCCGAGTGTCTTCACCCCCGGGAGCTATGGTCCCGATGCCAGTCCCACCGCTCTGGTGGACAGCGTCGGCATCACCTCACAGGCGCCGTTCACCGTGACCTACACGCTGAACAGGGGAGCGGCCTGGTCGGATGGCACACCGATCGCGGCGGAGGACTTCAGCTACCTCTGGCAGCAGATGATCAATCCGGATCAATCGGCAGCAACGGTCAGCCCCGGCGGCTACCAACTGATCTCCTCGATCTCCTCCGAGGACGGCGGCAAGACGGTGGTCGTGGAATTTGCCGTACCGTATGCCGGCTGGCGGACACTGTTCTCGCCGCTACTCCCGGCGCGAAGCCTGAAGGACACCCCGGGCGGATTTCTCGGGGCACTCTCGGGCGGACTTCCGGTGGCCGGTGGGCAGTACAAGATGGAGTCCTACGACGCAACGATCGGGGAGATCAAACTCGCCCGGAACGACAAGTTCTGGGCGGTCCAGCAAGGTCCCCCCGCTGTCGTATTCCGGGTCGGTTCGAGCGCGGACCTGTTAGGGGCATTTCAGCGCGGCGACGTCAACGCGCTCTACCTCAGCCCGGACGCCGAAACGGCAGGTGCACTGACCACCCTGGCGGCCGAGAACCCGGCGATACGGCTGACTCCGGTGCCGCAGCCCGCGACCCAGCGATTGAAATTCAACACCGCTTCCGGCCGGCCCGCGCAGGACGTTTTGGTCCGTCGCGCTGTTGCCGCCGCAGTGAACACCGCCGCCATCGGTAATGCCGTGGCACAGGGATGGTCGGCCGGTTGGATCGCACCCGAAGCCCAAATATCGCTACCCTCGGACCCGAAAGCTACTGTTACACAGAACATTCCGAACGGCGCGCTGAATGATGCCGGGACCACCCAGGCATCACTTCTGGCCGCCGGCTACCAGCGCAGCGGCGTGTACTACGCGAAGAACGGGCAGGTTCTTCGACTGAATCTCGGTTATCAATTGGGGAGTCCGGCGGCGGTGGCCGCCGCCGGACTGATCCAGTCGCAACTCGGGAAGGTCGGGATTCTGGTCAATCTGGTGTCGTTGAGCGAACTCGACCTTCAGCCGCCACTGCTGAGCACCACGGTGCCCGATATGGTGCTCGGCAGTGTGCCCCGAACAGCCTCCGACGGGGCCGTCGCGGTGGCTGCATTGGGCTGTGGGCCGGTGCTGAACCCGGCCGCCGTGGCGGCTTCCGCGCCGGAAGAATTGCCGGCTTCGGGGACAACCACTTCCAGCACCGCCGGCGATGCAGGTGGTTCCCCGCGCGCAGCGGGGCCGGCCGATACCGAGCCGGACAATTGCCGGCAGCCGACGCCGTTCCAACTCACCCAATTCCTGCTCGGAGACGACGCGGCAGCATTAATTTCATCCGATACGGTCGGCGCGGCCACTCCCACCTCTGGTGCCCCGACGACCGGGATTCCCACCACCACGGGTGCGGTTACGACCGGCGTTCCCACCACTGGCGCCGCTACGACCGGGGTGGGGACGGTGAGCACCTATCAGATTCCAAGCTCGGCCCCGCTGGAGAGGACGGTGGCCGGGGCCATGCTCGACGCCGAAATCTGGGACCGGATGACTTCGGTCCCGCTGGCCCAGTCGGTGATGCTGCTAGTGCTGGGGCCGTCGCTGGCTCAAGTCGCGATCGAACCCGATCCGGACCATCTCCTGTGGGAGGGACCTTTTCAGGGTCTTCCGGGCTGGCCCGGTCCGAACTGACTCTCGATTCGGAAACTGCGGGCAAATCCGGTTGCGCAATCCTGGGCAGGCCGCAGCAATTCTTCCGGTAGGCAGTGTCCTAAACGCAAGGATCTGTTGTATGGGTAGGAAATGAGGCCAGTTAATGGTGAAATTCCTGTT
>JBBSUU010000011.1:0-16129 GCA_038234115.1 Mycobacteriales bacterium | reverse complement strand
TGATCCGGCACGTACAACACCGTAATGCCAGCAGCGGGCGTGCGATGTTACTCACCGGTTCGCTAGTCTTCGTTCGGCAAGCGCACCGCAACAGCCCAGGAGGCACCGTGTCAACCAAGATGTCCGTTACCCACCACTACGCCGCCGCTCCGGAGCGGGTATTCGCCCTGTTCGGCGACCCGGTTTTCCTGGCAGCCCGACTGGCGGCAAACGGCGGACTGGATCCGGAAATCGTCTCGCAGACGTCGGACACCGATTCAGCGGACCTGGTGACCCGGCAGGGTATCCCCGCCTCGGCGCTGCCATCCATCGTCGGTTCCTTCATCAGCGGCGACCCCTCGAGCCAACGGACCGAGAATTGGACAGCAAATGGCGACGGTGGGTACGGCGCTCAGTTCAAGGTGACCATTCAGGGCGCGCCGGCTTCGCTGAAGGGCACCATGAAGCTCACGGCCGACGGCGCGGGCTCGGTCCTGCAGATCGATGCCGAGGCCCTCGTCCCGGTACCGATGTTCGGCCCGAAAATCGAGAAGGTCATCTGCGAGCAGGTCAGCGAATTGTTGGCCCGCGAAGAAATCTTCACCCAGGGGCAACTGGCTTCCTGATCCCCGCAGCGAACGCACCGCCATGGCCGGCCACTCTGCGGCGCGGGTTCGCCGCTACGCGGCCGGCCGAGCACGAACCCTCGGTGTTGCCACCCGTGGCACCACCGCCCCGAATCGGCTGCGACGAAACGATAATTGGCTGGCCACCTGGCCCGGCCTCACCCAGACCCTGAATGCGGACGCTCTGGTGGTCGACCTGGGCTATGGCGCAAGCGCCGTGACGACGGTGGAATTGGCTGCCCGGCTGCATCGCCAACACCCGGACTTTCGCGTTCTAGGTCTTGAAATTGAACCGGTCAGGGTGGCAATTGCGCTGCCCTTTGCCAGGCCACCGAGGCTGGACTTCGCCCTCGGCGGCTTCGAACTGGCAGGTCACCGGCCTGCGCTGGTGCGGGCGATGAATGTGCTGCGCCAGTACGACGAGGAACCGGCCCGACAGGCCTGGACCGACATCTGCTCCCGACTGGCAGCCGGCGGTGCACTGGTGGAGGGCACCTGTGATGAAATCGGACGAGTGGGATCCTGGGTTCTTGTGACGGCGGCCGGGCCGCAATCGCTGACCCTGTCATGCTCGGTTCAGCACCTGGAGCATCCACGGACGCTGGCGCAGCGATTGCCCAAAGCGCTGATCCATCACAACATTCCGGGGCGAGCCATCCATCGCCTACTGACCGACCTGGGTGCGGCGTGGGACCAGCAGGCACCGTTGGCTGTTTTTTCTACGCAGCAACGGTGGGCCGCCGCGGTGGACACGTTGCGGACCGACTGGCCGATACTGGATAAACCCCGCCGGCACCGGTTCGGTGAGCTCAACGTCACCTGGGCGGCAATTGATCCCTCGGTCTGATCCGCAGTCTGTAACTGCGCGATGCCCGCCACGGCATGCTGATCACCAGCCATCACGGGCTCCGGATCGGGTGCTGCCGGACTGCTCGCGAACCGTCGTTTTCCGCTGACGTGGGTCTGGTCACATCCGATTCGATCTGCCCAAGTCGCCGGTTCGGGGGATCATGGAGGTTTGCCGGTGTTTCGCACCCAGGAATGCCGGTCGCCGAAGCCTTGTTGACCATTGAGAATTGCCGATATTCGTCCGAGTTGAAGACCCGTCCGGGAGACCCCGGACTTTTTGTTGTGGAAGGTAAGCCATGCCCGTTGAGCCTGGAGAGCTGTATGAGCTCCACCTGGAGGACTCGCGGATCGAAGATCTGAATGAGCCCGTGCTGGTGCACGCCCTGGAAGGATTTGTGGACGCCGGATCGGCGTCAAAGCTTGCGGTTGATCAACTTCTGGAGTCACTGGATCACTTCGTTGTCGCAACTTTCGACGCCGATCAACTTGTCGACTACCGTTCCCGGCGGCCGCTGATGACCTTCGAGCAAGACCGGTTCACCGCCTTCGACCCGCCGAAGCTCCGGATGTATCAAATGAACGATGCGTCCGGAACGCCATTTTTACTGCTGACCGGATTCGAACCGGATTTTGCCTGGGAGAGTTTCGTTACGGCTGTCGGACAGATTGCCGACCGATTCGCCGTCAAACTGACCTTGGGCATGGCCGCCATCCCGATGGGCGTCCCGCACACCCGCCCGACCGGGCTGACCAAACACGCCAACCGGGACGGTCTTCTCACCAACCGACCATTCTGGAATGGTTCGATGCAAGTCCCCGGCTACGTCGGTGGACTATTGGAATTCCGTTTCGGCCAGGCCAACCGAGATGCGATCGGCTTCACCGCTCATGTGCCGCATTACCTCGCGCGGGCCGAATTCCCCGAGGCCGGCCGTGAACTGTTGGTAGCGGTGGGTGAGGCCGGCGGGCTAGAACTCCCGGTGGCGCAGATGGCGGCAAAGGCAGCAAAGAACAGGGCCGAAATCGATGAGCAGGTGGCCGGTTCCACCGAAGTGGCCGAAGTTGTCACGGCTCTGGAGCAGCAGTACGACAATTTTATCTCCGCTCGTGGTCGTGGGCTTCTCGCCGATGACGCCCCGTTGCCGACAGCCGACGAATTGGGCGCGGAGTTCGAAGCATTCTTGGCCGGGCACGCCACCAACGAAGACTGAGTTCCATATCTCGGGGTGGTTTTTGGCGGGGGTGGGGCCCGCGAGGTCGTAATGTTGCCGTCGTGGCCAAGGACACCCCTACGCGGTTGGCGCTTCCGCAACGCGAACACGGACCTTTGCGCGCCATTTCGACGAGAGTCTTGATCGCCGTCGCGTGCATCGTACTCACCGCGGCCGTGGTGTACGCCGAAAGGTCGGGTTACCGCGATAACGATCAGCTGGGCCTGAAAAGCTGGCTGGATTGCTTCTACTACGCCACCGTCACGCTGTCGACGACCGGCTATGGAGATGTGACCCCGGTCACCGAGTCAGCCCGTCTATCGAATATCTTGCTGATCACGCCATTGCGGTTTCTTTTTCTGATCGTGCTGGTCGGCACCACCATCGAGGTTTTGACCGAGCGTAGCCGCCAGCAGTTCCGCTACGCCCGCTGGAGGAGACGCGTGAAGAAGCACACCGTTGTTATCGGGTACGGCATGAAGGGACGGTCTGCCGTTTCGGCGCTGAAAGATCAGGGTCAATCTCCCGAGACCATCGTGGTGGTCGATTCCAACGGCGCCAACATCAAGCTGGCCACCTCCGATGGATGTGCCGGGGTGCTGGGCGATGCCCGTCGGGAGGAGGTGCTGCGACGGGCCGAGGTGCCCAGCGCGGAGCGGATCATCGTGGCCACCGATCGTGATGATGTCTCGGTCCTGGTGACCCTGACCGCCCGCCGGCTGGCCCCGACCGCCACCATCGCCGCCGCGGCCCGGGAGGAGCAGAACATCCCGGTGCTTCGGCAGTCCGGCGCCGACGTCGTCATCCCGACCGCTGAATCCGCCGGCCGGCTGCTCGGGCTCTCGATCGTGGCACCGATGGCCGGTGAGTTGATCGAGGACTTGCTCGAACCGGTTGCGGGACTTCAGATCAAGGAACGGGAAGTCACACCGGCCGATGTTGGCCTGTCGCCAGCTCGGCTGACCGCACAGGGTGAAATTGTCCTCAACGTGGTGCGCAACGGCGTTTCGCACCGTTTCGATTCCGGCGGCGTCCGGGTGTTCCAGCCGGGCGATCGCATTGTGGTGATCACTGCCAAGGAGTCAATTCACACCTCGGAAAACAACCTGCACGCAAAGCCACCAGTTTCCGAGATCCCGCACACCCCGCTCAAGCGCAACGGTCGCCGGCGCTGATCGGGATTACCCGCTACCCGCTACCAGGCGATGTCGTGACAGCTGCTGTGATCGGCCGGTTCCACTTGGAGCGTGGCGTGATCAATATGGTGCTTCTGCGACAAAACTTGCTGTGCCGCATCCAGTACCTGATGGGTGTCGGCATCATCGGCCACCACGAGGTGGGCGGTGGCCACATTCATTCCCGAGGTCAAAGCCCACACGTGCAGATCGTGGAGTTCGATGACGCCCGGAACTGTGGTCAGATCCGCGAAAACGGCTTCCAGATCCAACCCTTCCGGGATGTGTTGGCCGAGCACGCGCAGCACCGACCGCGCCAGACTGACCGCCCGGACCAGGACAAACACCCCGATCGCGACCGCAACGACGACATCCCAGATCGGATTGCCGGTGGTGGCGATCAGAATGCCGGCGATCAGCACACCCACCGAGCCGGCCGCATCACCCAGTACCTCCAGGTAGGCACCGCGCATATTGATCGACTCGCGAGATCCCTGCCGCAGCATGAGGAGTGAGACCAGGTTGACCAACAATCCGATGACGCCAACGATCATCATCAGCCGGGTGCCAACCACCGGATCGGAACCGATCCGGCCGATGGCCTCGATCACCACGAAGATGCCGACACCGATCATCAGCAGGCACGCCAGTCCGGCGGCGAAAACCTCGGAACGATAGCGACCGTAGGTGCGCTTTCCGGTGCCGTCCGGCCGGCCGGCGATCCTGGTGGCAACCAGAGAGGCACCGAGGGCGACAACATCAGTTGCCATATGACCCGCGTCGGCGATCAACGCCAGCGAGTCCGAAAGCAGTCCGGCGATCAACTCGACGACAAAGAATCCGGCCGTCAAGGCAAAAGCAATGGCCAGTCGGTGGCGAAATTTTGAGCCCGCATTGGGCCCATCCCCTGCAGCGCCCGCCCCGCGGGAGGCTCCGCCGTGGGAATGTCCGCCGTGGGAATGTCCGGCGCCCATCAGGTGCCGCTCTCATGCCGGGCATGCTCACGGGACAGATCAAGCAGCAACCGAACGTGGGCATCGGCGAGCCGATAGAACACCATCCGCCCGTCACGTCGGCCGGACACCACACCGGCAGTGCGAAGCAACCGCAGCGCCTGCGAGACAGAGGTCTCCGGAACCGCAACGGTGGCCGCAATATCGCACACACACAGTTCGCCGGCTTCCAGCAGCGAATACAAGATTCGGGTTCGGGTCGGGTCGCCGAGCAGTTTGAACAATGCGGCCAGGTTGGCGGCCTCTTCGATGGATGGTCCGGCCGCGCGGGCCAACGACACCTTTGACGGGTGCACCAGCGGAACGGCGCAGCCATCAAGCCCGGCCACCAACTCTCCTGCGCTCATCCTCGCTCGTCTCCCCGGTGAAGTCTGGACATCTGTCTGATGAATATCTGCGACATCTGCACATCTACGCATATGTTGCATCGTAGGCGAGTGGTACCGCCACCTGTCAAGACGCGAATATTGGCCGGCCCCTCACTTGTTGGCGGCGCCGGCGACGGCAGCGATGATAGAGCTCTGATCGCACCCAGTTTCAGCAGAAAGCACACTATGACTACACCCGTATCCCCACCAGAACCGGTTCCCACCACCGGTCGGACGCTGATCCTGTTGCGGCACGGAAAGTCCGGGTACCCCGACGGTGTTGAAGATCACGACCGCCCATTGGCCGAACGTGGCAAAAACCAGGCAGCCGAGGTCGGGCGCTGGATTCGGCTGTACCAACCGCCGGTGGAACAAGTGATCTGTTCCACCGCGCTGCGTACCCGACAAACCCTGCAGGCCACCGGCCTGAGCGCCCCGGTGCGTTTTGCTGCCCAGATCTACGACGCCACTGCCGCAGAGGTGCTGGAACAGATTGCCGGTACCGATGCAGCGGTGCGGACCCTGCTCGTGGTGGGACACGCACCCGGACTGCCTACTCTGTCATCAGTGCTGGCTACACCCGAGTCGAACTTCGAAGCCCTCTCCGATCTGCAAAGCCGGTTCCCGACCTGCGCCCTGTCAGTATTTGCGGTGCCGGGTGATTGGGCCGAACTGGCCGGGAGCGGCGCCGCCCTGACAGCTTTTCACATCGCCGGGGCACGGTCCTGACCCAGGACCCGGTCCAGATAGTCATTCCGGAAAAGTCCGAATGGCGCAACGCGGTTACGCACCATCAGGAAGTCGTCGAACTTGGGATACAGCTGCCGCAACTCCGCGTCATCGAGGGTGTGCAGCTTTCCCCAGTGCGGCCGGCCGCCGTGCGCCACCATAATCCGTTGAACCGCCAGAAAATATTCGGCGAATGGCTCGGCGTGATACCGATGCACTGCCACATAAGCAGTGTCGCGGCCGTAGGCGGTGGACAACCAGATGTTGTCGGCGGCCGCGGCGCGCACTTCGAGCGGAAAACCGATCCGCCAACCGCGCCGCCGGATCAATGCCTGCACCTCCCGGAATACCGCGGACAATCGCTCACGGGGAATGGCAAACTCCATCTCGCGGAAGCGAACTCGTCGCGGCGAGGTGAAAACGGCCGGCGAAATGTCGCTGTAGGTGCGTTCGGTCGCGAAACGGGCAGCGAGCCGATTGATGCCCGGCACCAGGGCCGGCGCCGCCCAGCCCAGAGCGCAGAGCGCGCCGAAGATCCCGTTTGAAACCACCTCCTCGTCCACAAATTGCTCGAACCTGGAGGGCGGCGCCGCCGAAGCGTCCGCGGGTAGCCTGGTGTTCGTTTTGGTCAAAGCGATTTCGGTACCGGGAAACCAGTAGAACTCGAAATGATCAGCGGTGTCGACTCTTTCACCGAAACACTCGACCACCGCCAGCAGCGGCTCGGATAACTCCTGGGCTCGGAGCGTAAAAGCCGGCACACACTGCAAGGTCACCGCGGTAATGATTCCGATTGCGCCAAGCCCGATGACAGCCGCCGCGAAAAGGGTTTCACCGTTGTGGGTATCGATGATGGAGCCGTCCTCCAGCACGATCCGCAGGTGCCGAACCTGACCGGCCAGCCCGACAAAGCGACCCCCAGTCCCGTGGGTGCCGGTGGAAATGGCGCCGGAGATGGTCTGACAGTCAATATCGCCCATGTTTTCAAGCGCCAGCCGATAGGGCCCCAGCAGCCGGGGTAAATCCGCCAGCCTGGTACCGGCCAGCAGAGTTACCCGCCCGGTGTCGACATCGGCGGTGAGCACCCCGCTCAGCAACGAAAGATCAACGTGCAGACCATCCGTCACTGCGATAGGGGTGAACGAATGACCGGCACCGAGGGCCTTAATTCGTTGTCCGTTTGTCAGCGCCTGGGAAACCGCCTGGGCCACTTCATCTTCCGACGTCGGGGTCACGACGCCAGTCGGGCGGCACTGCGCATTCCCAGCCCAATTGCGCCAATGCGGCCGACCTGTCGGTGGATCGAACACCCTCAGAATGAGCGCCATCAGAGGAATGCCTTACCCTCGCCGCGATAGCTGGGCACCGATTCGACGATTTTTCCGCTATCGACCAGGTGCACCATATTGGTGTGCTCCAGCATCTCCCCCGCCTTCGCATGCCGGAACAGCACCACGTCCCCGATCCGGAGGTTTCTGGCAGCCCGTCCCCGCAGCGGCGTTTGCACCTCCCCGGCTCCCTCGGTCTTCAACATCTTGAGTCCAGCCGGGTAGGTGGGCACCGGCAGCCGATCCTGGCCGGCCGGGCCGGAGGCGACCCAGCCACCGCCAAGGACCGTCGCGATGTCAGCAGCCGGACGTCGCACCACAGGTAGCGCGAAGTACAGCGCGGGCGCCGGCTTGAACCGGGTGTAGTGATCAAAGAGTCCGCAACCGTAAAGCCCGGAGCCGGCAGCCACTTCGGTCAAGGAAGTTTCGGCCGAACTACTTTCCAGGCTCCCGGTACCGCCGCCGTTCACGAATTCCAACGGCGCGCCGCCGGCGGTCGCTGCCACCTCCCGCACGGCCGCCACCACTGACGCGCGCCGGTCGGCAAGTTCGGCAATGGAACGACGTTGCAGCTCTCGAACCACCGCTTGTTTCAAGCTGTGGCCGGCATCGGAGATACCGGCGATCTGTGCTTCGTAAGACATCAGGCCGACCAGGGCAAAACCGGCTCGATCCCGGATCAACCGGGCCAGCGCTACCGCGGCCCGGACATGATGAACCGGGGATCGGCGAACTCCGATGTGCAGTCGAAAAAGTCGGAACGAGGCGTCAACATCCAGGCAGAGGCGAATGATCGGCCGCCGCGCCGGGGAGACCACCGAGTCGATGAGATCGAGCTGCTCGGCCGAATCGACCATCAGGGTGATGTCAGACGCGGCCTGCTCGTTTGCGGCGAGTTGGGCGATCGCCCGCCGGTCGGCAGTCGGATATCCAACGACCAGGTCGGTGAACCCCTGGGAGTGCAGCCACAGCGCCTCAGCCAGTTGAAAGGCCAAGATGCCCTGATAACCGGGCCTGTCCAGGGTGGCTCTGAGCACTTCGCGGCACCTGACAGATTTACTGGCAATCCGAATGGGCAGGCCATTGGCCCGTCGCACCAGCGAGTCTGCATTCGACCACAGGGTGGGTAGGTCGGTGACCACCGCCGGCAGTGAGAGCCCGCCCAGTGCCCGGACGATCGCTGCCGGGTCAACGCGGTTGGCAACACTGACCTGCAGTGGCTTTCCGGGCTTCGGCGGCTTCCCGGGCTGCAGCGGGTTCACAGTAGTCATCTATCGCAAGATAGCGTCCCTTCGCTACTTGGGGTCGTTCTTTGCCGTGCGGCGGCCGTGCTGGGCGATGTGATAGGCGAATAGCTCGAGAACCTGCTTGGCCGCGCTGCCATCTCGACTGACCAAGTACCCCATCACCAGCCCATCGATGGTTGCGACCATCAGGTTGGTCAACTCCGCGACGGGCCGCTCCCATGCGATGCCATGGATCTCGGCAATCGCCTCCATGATGTGCTGCACCTCTTGGTGATAAGCGTTGTACTGGGCACGCGCCACCGTCACCGATTCAGCGCTGCGCAGGCTGGCAAAGGTCACTTCGTTCGCGGCCTGGTGCCAGGCAGCCTGTTGCTCAACGGCACCCCACATCGCGAACAGAGCCAACCGGACTGTTTCCGTCAGCGAACGTCGCCGACTCAACGTCACCCGAACAGCCGCCGATGCTCCCTGCACCAACAGTTCCCCGATCGCCAGCAGCATTTGCTGTTTACTCCGGAAACAGTCATCGAAGGCCGACTCCGCCAGGCCTGCTTCCCGACAGACACTCTCGATGGTGACCGCATCTATTCCCACCGAGTTGATCTGGGCGACAGCCGCCTGCAGTAACTTCTCGCGGCCCTTTTCGACCGATTCGGCTTCCATCTCACTCCACATTTCAACATGGCCCTACGGGCCACCAAAGTTTCCGGTTGCGGGGGTACAGCCGGGTGCTGCTGATCTTCTGGTGCTCTCGAAACGCTTTTGCGTCCGAGTGGCAAATACAGGTTCGATCGCGTCAGGCGCTCTTACCCCGGAACGGATCAATGAGGTCCAGTCCACCACGACATATTCTCGTAAAGTATTTGACCACACGTTCGGCCTAAAAGATGTTACCCGAATGGAGCATTTATCTTCACGCTCGTCCCGTGATTGCCGCTGAACGCCTGCTTACAGGTGACTCTCTGTAACGACTTACCGCCGTTTGGTAGGTTTTCACCGGAGTCTCGCTGTTCCTGATGCCAGGCACCCGCAGTCACCATAGTCGCCAATCCGACGACGGGCAGACCGGTGGAATGCACCATGATGAGGGGATGCACGCCAACCAAGCCCGTCTCGGCGCAACACCGCGAGCAGCCAAAAGCGCCTCGGACCGGGTCCTGGATCTCCCCGCCGGTTTCCGATTTGGACTGGTCAGCGCTTCCACCGCGGTAGAAGGCCAGATGGGTGGCCGGCCTCCAATGCCGCAGGGACCTACCTCAGCCGATGCGCTCACTACCCTGGCTTCCATCTGGGATGTTTTTGCCGCGACACCGGGTCGCGTCGTGGACGGCACCGCGCCGTCGGATGGTCCGGACCAGAACGCGCACTGGGACCGGGACCTGGATCTACTGCGAGAGTTAAAACCGGACTCGGTACGAATTTCACTCTCCTGGACAGCGCTTTCCGGCAACTCGGCCGACCTGCTACTCGATCACTACGAGCGCAGGGTGGATGACCTGCTGTCGGCCGGAATCGCCCCCACCCTGACGCTGACCCACTACGACATGCCGTTGACCGTGATGGCTGATGGCGGTTGGCTGAACCGGCAAACCGCAGACGTGTTCGGCGAGTACACCGCTATGGTGGCCGCCAGGCTCGCTGATCGAGTGGCGTCCTGGGTCACCGTCAACTCGCCGCTCGTCCACACCGCGTTCGGCTACGGGCTCGGTATCGAGGCCCCCGGGTTGACCATGCTGGGCGACTGTTTGCAGGCCGGGGTAAATCAACTCATCGGTCACGGTATTGCCACCGCAGCCCTGCGATCCGCCGGTGCCACCCGGGTGGGGATAGCGAACAACCACACCGCCGTCAGGCCGGCATCACCGTCGCCGGAAGACCTGCATTGCGCCGCCCTCTATTCTGCTTTACACAATCGGGCTTTCACCAACCCGCTTTTCTCGCTGAACTTCCCGCCGGAACTTTCTGAATTCGGTGCGGGGATGGAGTTCGTCTCGGAGGCCGACAGAGCGTTGGTTGCGCAACCACTCGATTTTTACGGCGTGAACTACTACCACCCGGTAACCGTGGCGCACGCGCCGGATAATTCCAGCATTCCATTCACCTTCGCCGACCCCGCGGTGGGTACTCCGATTGACGCCTTCGACTGGCCGATCGATGCCCAGGCGCTGACCGACGTGCTGTTGGATCTGACGACGCAGTACCCCAACCTCCCCCCGCTGGAGGTCACCGAAAACGGCACCCAGACGCACGCCGGGCTGGCGGACGAGGCTCGTATTCTGTTCCTGGATGCGCACCTCGCGGCGGTGGCCAAGGCCATCGGAGCGGGCGCCGACGTCCGAGGTTACCAACACTGGTCGTTGTTGGACGGCTGGGAGTTTGCCGAAGGACTGAGCCGGAAGATGGGACTGGTCGAGGTCGACACGGCCAGCCGAACCCGCACTCCCCGGGCCAGTTTCGGTCACTACCGCAACTTGATTGCCGAGCACCGGCAACGTCAGCGACCTTCGTGAGCTCCTGGTACTGGGCTGTTGTCAGCGGCCTGAGTGATGATCTGGGCCAGCTCGGCATGTAACTTCGGCGCTGCGGCCAACACACCACGAGAGACGCCGGTCGGCGTAAATTTGGTCACCGTGGCGCCCGCCTCGCCCGCGATCAGCGCGCCGGCCGCGATATCCCAGCGTTGAACACCCTCCTCGAAATAGCCGTTCACGGCGCCCGATGCCACCGAGCACAGGTCCAACGCGGCGCTTCCGATCCGCCGGATATCCCGGACCTGGGGCAGCAATTGCGCCACCACGGCGCCCTGGGTGCGACGTCGGTCAGCGCTGTAGCCGAATCCGGTCGCGACCAACGCCAGTGCAGCGGGAACCGCTGCGGCACAGCGCAACAATTTGCCATCCCGGTAGGCACCGCCCCCACGGGTAGCGGCGAAGACAGTGTTGCGGACCGGATCGAAGACGACCCCGACGATAGCCCCGGCGGCATCTTCGGCTGCCACACTGACGGCAAAATTATCCAGCTGGTATAGGTAGTTCACCGTGCCGTCGAGTGGGTCGATCACCCAGGTGATCCCCGAGCTGGAAGCAATAGCGGCCCCTTCTTCACCGACGAATCCGTCGGTCGGACGTTCGGCCGTGATCATCTTTACCAGCAACTCCTCAGCGGACCGGTCGGCATCGGAAACCGGGTCGGTGGCAGAGCTTTTCTGATCCAGGCCCGCAACCTTTCCGTATCGGGAAAGCAGTTCGGTGCCGGCCGCGCGGGCCGCTCTGACGGCAAGATCGAGAAGGGCAGCAGGGTCCGGTGACATGACTCGAGTCTTTCACGCGCACAGCGAGCAGAACATTTCACGCCGATCAAGCACTCCGGACAAGCCGATTTCAGCCAGTGACCCGGGACCAGTTGGCATCGAGATAGGCAAAGCCGTCATCGATCTGCTGTTGGGACTGAACCTGCGGGGCCTGTTTGCTGATCGCCAACTCCTGGGCGGCGGGGTCAACGGTTCCGGTGGCCTTCATGGTCTCCTGCAGAACCGGATTGGCGCCGCCGGCCAGCCAGAGATTCTGCACCTGAGGGGTGTAGAGAAATTCCTCCCACAGCCTGGCCGCTGCCGGGTGCGGAGCGTCGATGCTGATCGCCTGGTGGTAATAATTTCCGATTACCGAATCGGTCGGAATGAAATAACGCCAATCGGTGCCGGCCGGCGGATCATAGGCCGGCATGTTGTAGCTCCAATCGAAGATCAGGCCGAGTTCGCCGGTAGCAACGCGGTCGAAGCTGGAACTCTCAGATTCTGGCGCCAAGTTGCCGGCGGCCTGCACCGCCAGAAAAAAGTCGACACCCTTGGAGATATCGTCCAACGAGCCACCGTTGGTGAGCGAACACATCACCACGGCGTTATAAGCGGAGATCGACTTCGTCGGGTTAGCGCTCAGCGCTACCTGGCCGGCAAATTTCGGGTCGAGAAGATTTTCCAGCAAGGTGATTTCGCCGAACCTGGCGGCGTCGTAGCCGATCGTCATGGTGCCGGCGTAGGCGGTGACCCACCGGCCATTCTCCTGTTTGTAGTTGCCGTTGGGAATTGATCCCCAGGCGGCGACCTTGTAGGGGGCAAAGTAATCCGGAGAACTTTCCGCCACCGCACGACTCACATCGAACACGTCAGGCGCTTCGTCGGTGCCTCGGAATTCATCGGCGGCATCGAGCTCCTCGACGCTGGACGCGTCGGGTTGTGTTTGTACCACCGCAATCTCGGGGTACTTAGATCTGAAGGTGTCGATCACCTGGCGGTAATTGACCCAGCCCGGTGGCAACGCGATGAGATTCAGCCGGCCTTCGGCAATAGCGGCCTTTTCCAATCCGGCCATTCCGCCAAAGGCCGCCAAGGAGGTCGCAGTGGCTGCGTCCACGCCGGAACTGGTGGACGCGGTGGTGCTGGACGCGGTGGTGCTGGACGTGCTGGTGGTGGACGTGCTGGTGGTGGACGTGCTGGTGGTGGAGGTGCTTTCGCGGGTCCCCGGCGCCGTGGTTTCCCGGGCATCGGCTTCGCTGCTGCCCGACATGTTCGCCAGCGACGAGCCGATTGCCCTGTCGCGCATGGGGGCGCCGGCGACGTCGGTACCACCGCCCAGCGCATAAGCCCCGCCGCCGATGAGCGCAATGGCAACCGCTCCTGCGATGGCCAACGGCCACGGCGATTTCGAAGATCGTGCTGAGTTATTGGTCATGATCTGGGCACCTCCCGTTGGTCTGCCCTCATGATGCCTAGAAAAGGCAATTCCCGCGCCGCTTTTGGTCGTACTCGCACTTATCGGCGGGTGGATCAAACGAAGGGCACGGGAACTGCCGATTCACCCTCGGGAGGCCTGCTGACCCGAGCGGCACAACTGCTATTCGGCGACGGCCAAGGCCGCCACCGGCGCCAACTCGACCGCCACCGACTGCCCGATGCCGAGCGCTGCGGTGGCAACCGAACTGAGCTGGGCGATCACCAGGGTGTCATCTCTGAGCCGGGCCTGGACCCGACCGTGCGCCCCGAGGAAGCTGGTGGTGACCACCGTGGCATTGGCCGTTGCCGGATCGGCCGGCACGATCCGTACCGCCTCCGGTCGTACCAGAACGACCGCGGAACCGGAAGTGGGTGATCCCGGGAGCAGCGGGACGGCGCACCCCAGAACCGAAGCCGAACCACTGCTGATCTGGCCGGTGAGCCGGTTGGTCGACCCGATGAACTCGGCCACAAAAGAAGTCTCCGGGTTGTTGTAGATAACCTCGGGGGCGTCGATTTGTTCAATCTTGCCGGCCCGCATCACCCCGACCCGGTCGGCGATCGCGAGGGCTTCCTCCTGATCGTGGGTCACGAACAGCGTGGTGATCCCGACCTCGAGTTGAATCCGCCGGATCTCATCGCGCAACTGAACCCGAACCTTGGCATCCAGGGCCGAGAGCGGCTCATCCAATAGCAATACCTGGGGCTGGATCGCCAGTGCCCTGGCCAACGCGACGCGCTGCTGCTGTCCGCCTGACATCTGATGGGCATAGCGGTCCATCTGTATCGCCAAACCGACCAGATCCAGATACTCGGCGGCCCGTTTGCGACGAGCTGCTGAATCAACTCCGCGGAGCTTCAGTCCGAATTCAACATTTTGTCGGGCTGTCATATGAGGGAAGAGCGAGTACGCCTGGAAAACCATTCCCATATCGCGCTTGTTGGTCGGCAGACTGGAAATGTCCTTCCCGCCGACCACCACTGCGCCGGCGTCTGCATCTTCCAGGCCGGCCAATACCCGCAGCGCGGTGGTCTTTCCGCAACCCGACGGTCCCAGCAGCACCACCAATTCGCCGGGCGTCATGTCCAGGCTCATACCGTTCAGCGCATGGAGATCCCCGAACGAGCGCCGAAGTCCTTCCAGGGAAACAGCTACCCCATTGCGAGTTTCAGTGGCAACACTCATGATTTAGCCTTCCGACCCTTGCGGGAATTGCCGAAGAACGAAAATACGAAGAGCAGGACGAAGCCGAATGCCATTGCTACCAGGGCCAGGGCGGCCGCGGTTTTGGCATTGCTCTGACCGACGATGAAGATTGCGGTCTGCAAGTTCTTGCGCGCCAGCAGGTTGGCCACCGTGAACTCGCCCAGGACAAGTGCCAACGAGATGAAACACGCACTGATGATGGCGGTCTTGATATTCGGCAGCACGATATTCCAGAGGACACCGCCCCAGGAACTCCCCAGAGATCTGGCGGCCTCGGACAGTGTCCGGATGTCGATGGCATCCAGACCGGCGTCCAGCGACCGGTAGGCGAAGGGCAGCACCAGCACGGCGTAGACGAAGCAGAGCCAGATCGATCCGGTGCTGAGCAGGTTGGACAGCTGCCGGTAGATCGGGGCCAGCCCGACCACCAGCACGATGGCCGGGATGGTCAGTGGCAACAGACAAATGAATTCCATCGGCCGGCGCAGCGCCGGTACCCGCAGCCTGATCCAGGTCATCGTCGGAATCAGCAGTACAAGCATGATGGCCAGGGTCGCGGCCACCAGCCCGAGTGAATTAAGTAAACCGGCGCGGATCTCTTTGCTGGCCGGGTCATCTGCCGTGGCCAGATTGACGATCGGTTCCCAGGAGACCCAGTTCCGACCGCCACTGCGCAACCTGGTCGAGAAGTCCAGCAGCGATATCACCGGGATGAAGAAGAACAGCACTACCAGGGTGACGATCGCCACCCGGAAAATGATCTGTTTGCGGGCTCGGGCGGCGCGGAGTTTGCGCGGCGGCGATTTGGGCGGGGTGGGCCCGGAGGGTGTTGATCCGGACGGTTTCGTCAGGGTTGTGCTCATCCCAGCCACCTCGTTGCTCGTCGCTGCAACCAGGCGTAGAGCGCCATCACGACGGTCACGATGATGACCATCAGCAGGGCCAGCACGGCTGCGGTATTGGTGGTGTCGGCGCTCACCTCGCCGCTGATGGCGCCGCGAATCTGCAGAGCCAGCAAAGGGTTTGCCTGACTGATCAGCGCCGCAGCGGTGGCGTAAGCCGAGAACGCGTTGGCGAACAGCAGCAGGGTGGAAGAGATGAAGGCCGGCATCAGGATCGGACCGGCCACGCTGCGCCAGTAGGTCCAGGTGGACCCGCCGAGGGTTTCTGTCGCCTCGCGCCAGGTGGCTTTGATGCCATCGAGGGCGGGCAGGAAAACAATGACCATCAGCGGAATCTGGAAGTAGGCGTAAACCAGCACCAGCCCCTTGAAGTCATACAGCCAGGAGGTGTCCAGGGTGACACCGAACAGGTCCTTGATGATGGTGGTGACGCTGCCGGTGCGACCGATGGTGGCGATGAAGGCAAAGGCCAACATGACGCCACCGAATTGGGCGAGCACCGAGCAAATTGCGACGACGGTCTTGCGGAGTCCGCCGTTCGGGTTGGCGGTGGACAACCCGTAGGCCAGTAGCGCGCCGATGATGGCGCCGGCCACGGCTGACAACGCCGAGAGCCCGACGGACCACAGGGTTGCGCTTCGAACCGCCGGCTGACCCAGTAGCGACAGGTTCGAGAAGGTGAAGCCACCCTCATTGTTCTGAAACGCGTTGACCACCACGATGACGG
>JBBSUU010000010.1:0-17157 GCA_038234115.1 Mycobacteriales bacterium | reverse complement strand
GCCAGCTGACTGAGCCGGCGCTGCGCACACCGCCATTACGGTTCAGGGCTCACGGCGCCAACAACGCCCATCGCTCGTCCCAGCCGGCGCCAACCCCGGTCACCACCGCCTGCCGAGTGTCGTCGGGCAGTCGGGTCAACACCACACTCAGGTACTCATCGGCCAACTGTTCGGCCAGACCCTCGCCCCATTCGACAACAACAGCCGAACGGCTCAGGTCCGTATCCAGATCCAGATCGTCCAACTCCACACTGCCGGCGAGCCGGTAGGCGTCAACATGGACCAGACCGGGTCCGCCCTCGGATCCGGAATGAACGCGAGCGATGACGAAGGTCGGCGAACTGATCATGCCGACAACGCCGAGCCCAGCACCGATTCCCTTGGTCAGGGCTGTTTTGCCGGCGCCCAGACTGCCGGTCAGGATGACCAGATCCCCGGCCCCCAAAACGCTGCCGAGTCGTCGTCCGAAATCGTCGGTTTCCGCAGGGGTCCGCAGTTCCAACTCCAACGACTTCACTAGGCGCTCCTTGCTTTGAGTTTGCGATTTGCGTAGCTCATCGACCGTCTCAACAAACGCCGCAGGGCCTCATTGGTTTCTTCCGCTGCCTCCATCGGTGCCAGGTGCCCGGCCCGTTCGACGAGTACATATTCCGCCTCCGGCAGGGCATCTGCCATGAACTGGGATTGCACGGGCGGAGTGATGTGATCGGCATCGCCGGCCAATATCAATGTGGGAATGCCGGCCAGCGCGGGCAGCGAAGCCACTTCATCATGCGCCAGAATTCCCGGTACGAAGTCGGCAATGACCTCGATCGAGGTACCGGTGAGCATTTCGTCCAGATAGTCCACCAGCGGGGCGGGCACGTCCTTACGCGCGAATCCGACCACTCGGGTCACCAGCCAGACCGCATCCCGGGTCGTTGCCCGGCCGCGTTCGATCAGTCCGGAGTAGCGAGTGGCGAAGGAGGACACGGCTTTCAGCAACGGATTTCCTCGCTGCACGAAGAGCCGGCCAATTTCTCGATTCGGCCGCTCCGTCGCCGAAGTACACAGCAAGCCGACGCCGGCCACCCGCCGGGCGATGAAGTCCGGATCCATTCCGGCCAGCCGGAGCAGACCCATTCCGCCCATCGAATGCCCGATCAGCACCACGGGCCCGACCGGTGCGGCCGTCGCGATCACCGCGGCCAGATCCAACGCCAGGTCGGTCATCGTCGGGTGCACGGTTTTTGGCCGTGTTGACCTGCCGTGTGATCGCTGATCGAAAAACACCATCCGGAGTTGGTGGCCCCGGGTAACCGGCTTGCCGGAACTGGTCTTGCTACCAAAACCCATACCCGCCAGGCCGAGTCGCTGATAGTGCCAGGAGCCAAGACGCAGCGCCCAACCATGGGCAAAGACCACCGTCAAGCGGGCATCCAGTGGTCCGACCTCCTCGACATTGAGCAGTACGCCATCATGCGCAACGACCGAGTAACTACGATCGGAAGGCAAATCGTCATAGGCTTCCTCGCCTTCCAGAATGCCGGCTCGATATTTGCGCAGGGCGATGCGCTGTGCGGTAACACCGCCCAGCGCGGCTGCGCCGACCACGCCGCCGACGACTCCGGCGATACCGAAAACTTTTCCTACCGCGCTCATGTCGTAGTTCCGTTCAGGTAGCCGCGTGGTACCCGTGAGCTGATTCGAGTGACAATTTCATAGTCGATGGTGTTGGCCGCGACGGCCCAGTCCTTGGCGGTGGGGACTTGAACGCCGTCCGGGGTCGGTCTGCCATTACCAAAAATGATGACTTCGTCACCGGCCATCACAACCGCGTCACCGACGTCGATCACCATCTGGTCCATCGCAATCCGGCCGACGACGGGATAGGTCGCCCCGCCGACCGAAACGCTGATCGAACCGCTTGCAGCGCGGGGGATTCCGTCGGCGTACCCGAGGGGAACGAGCGCCAGCGTCGTCTCCGCCCCGGTCCGATAGGTCAGGCCGTAGGAGACTCCATGACCGGCCGGCACCCGTTTGGCCAGCACTACCTGCGCCCGCAGCGTCATCGCCGGCCGCAGCGTCATCGCCGGCCGCAGCGTCATCGCCGGCCGCAGCGTGCCGGTCGGTAACGCGTCGGGTAGGACAAGTGAAACCCTTGGTAGGGTGTAACTTTCGGTTGGGTCCAGACCGTAGATGGCGATACCGCAGCGCACCATGTCGAAGTGTGTTTCAGGGTGCAGCAGCACCGCAGCCGAATTCGCCAAATGGCACACGGAGGGCTTCAAGCCCGCTTCCCGCGCGGCGCTAATACCGGCGATGAACGCTGCTGTTTGCTCGGCAACACTCGGGTCATCAACCAAATCCGCGCTGGCCAAATGTGACAGGACGCCGGAAACCTTTACCAATCCGGCAGTTTCAGCCTTGGCTGCGGCCCGGCACAGGGTGGTCCAGTCCGATTTGGACGATCCATTGCGGCCCATCCCGGTGTCCAGCTTGAGGTGGATATCCGCGGTTCGCACGCCGCTGGTGGCCACGGCGTCCAACTGGGCAAGGGTAGAAACGGCGATCGTCACATCGGCCCGAAGTGCGGCGCCGATATCCTCGGCCGGTGGCCACAACCACGCCAGTATCGGTGCCGCAATCCCGGCTTCACGAAGCTGGAGAGCCTCCGAAGGCAGGGCAACCCCGATCCAGTCGGCGCCGCCGGCCAGGGCAGCACCGGCCGACTCGACCGCCCCGTGCCCATAACCATCGGCCTTGACGACAGCCATCATCAACGATGAAGTCCGTGACTTGAGCAAGGCGACGTTGTGGGCGATCGCAGAAAGGTCGATGGTGGCCTGGGCCCGTTGGTCCCCCAGCGCCGCAAGGATGACCGGTGCCTCTGATCGGCCGGCTGCAGGGTGGTCAGATGCAGGGATGGCCGAGTGGGGAACGGCTGAGGCGGGTACGGCAGAAGGCGTCAGCGCCTCGCTGGCCGTCACGACTCGATCCTCCGGATTGCTCGTCATATGTCGATGGAACCATGCCTCATTCACTTGAACACACACTGACACGTCAGCACCAACCTGCCGGTCGGGCTCAGAGTCACTGCGCCCGGTGCGGAAAGTCTAGCCGTCAGGATGGTCGCAACTTCGACCACAGTTGCTGGGCTCCAGCATCACCGCAGCGCTGGGCGCGTTCACCGGCACGGCCATGCAGGTGCGCGCCAAGCGCTGCGGCGTCGAAGGGATCCATACCGGTGGCCAGCAACGACCCGGTCAGACCGGACAAGACGTCACCGGAGCCGGCGGTGGCCAGCCAGCCGGTTCCGGACATATTGATCGAGGTCCGCCCGGCACCGTCGCTCACTATCGTCCGATCCCCCTTCAGCAGTACGGTCGCACCGGACCACTGCGCCGCTTGCCGAACATTGGACAGCCGATCTCCTGAGGTCAGCTCCGGGAAGACCCGGCCGAACTCGCCGGCGTGCGGGGTCAACAGGGTGGCGTAACCACGTTGTGATCGCTCCGTCAACAGCTCGCGATGCGCGGCCAACATGGTCAAGCCGTCGGCATCGACCAGCACGGGAACCGCGGAATGCAAAACTGCGATCAGCGTCTGCAGCGACTGACGTCCGGTGCCGAGTCCGGGTCCGACCACCCACGCCTGCACTCGTCCACTGCCGGTCACGCTGTCGGCTGCCACCACCTCCGGCCAGCGGGCCAACACCGCCGGGCTCTGGGTTCCGGCGTAACGGACCAGCCCCGGTCGGAGCCGGACAGCTGCGCCCACCGCCAGGACGGCAGCCCCCGGATAGCCGACGGAACCGGCGGCGACGCCGACAACTCCGGTGCTGAACTTGTTGTCGGCCACGCCGGGGGCGGGCAATTGGGTATCGGCGTGGCCGTAACTGACGGCGTCGGGTTCCTCAGCCAGGTCCAGACCGATCGGAATCACCTTGATCCGGCCGGCCAGATCGGTAACCAGTACCCCGGTTTTGGCTGCCCCCAGGGTGACGGTCAGATCGGCTCGAAAAGCGATCCCATCATGATGTCCGGTGTTGGGATCGATGCCGGACGGTAGATCGACCGCAAGCCGGAAAGCTGTTGATGCATTTGCTATGTCGATCAGCGCGGCCGCGTCCGCGCGAAGTGGCGGGGTGGCGCCGATGCCAACCACCCCATCGATGATGAGATCAGCCCGCTGGACGAGGGCGGCCACCGCCGGGAGCTTCGCGTCGATGGTGTGTCCCCCCGCCCGCAGCAGGGTTTTCAGCCCACGGGCGTGCGCACGGGCCGGATGCAGCAGGATCGCGGTGACGGCAACTCCACGCTGTCGGAGCCTGGCACCGGCGATCAACGCGTCGCCGCCGTTGTTCCCGTCGCCAACCAGCAATACCGCCCGACTGCCGGGGATGGTCCGGTGGCGCGCTCGCAACGCCTGGAGGGCGGCCCCGGCCACGCCCATGGCGGCTCGCTGCATCAAGGTTTCCTGGCCGTCCCGGGCCAGCGCGATTGCTTCTGCGCGCAGGATCTGATCGGTGCGGAAGGATTTGATCGACGGGCCGGGCGCTGTGGTGGTCACGCGCCCAGCATCCCAGAACACCCTGAGTGCAGAACACCCTCAGCCCAGGGCAATGACCACGGCGGCAGCAATGCCGGCGTCGTGCGACATCGAAATCCGCCAACCGCGCACCCCCGCGTCGGCTGCCGCTGCCGCCACGGTATCGATGGTCACCAACTCGGGCTTGCCGTTACCGGCGCTCACCACGGCGCAATGATGCCAGTCCATGCCGCGTGGCACCCCCAATGCTTTTGCCACCGCTTCCTTGACCGCAAAGCGCGCCGCCAGCGAAGTCACCGACCGCGGCTGACCAGTGGATGTGACCAGTTCAGCATCTGAGAAAAGGCGGCTTCGAAGCCCCGGGGTTCGCTGAATAGAAGCGGCAAACCGCTGCACCGCAACGACATCGATGCCGACACCCAGAACTACAGCGCCGAGCGGCACCGGCGGCATCACTTCATTCGACCGTGACGGACTTGGCCAGGTTACGTGGCTTGTCGATATCGAAACCGCGAGCCCGGGCGATCTCCGCGGCCAGCACCTGCAGCGGCACGGTGGCGACCAGCGGTTGCAAGAGGACGGGCACCTTCGGCAGGCAGATCAAGGTATCGGCAAAGGGTGCCACAATGTCGTCGCCGTCCTCGCAGATGACGATGGTGCGAGCGCCGCGGGCCTGAATCTCCCGGATGTTGGACAGCAGCTTGGAGTGCAGCAACGGCCGGAGCTTGGGTGACGGCGTCACCACCACCACCGGAAGCCCCTCCTCGATGAGTGCGATCGGCCCGTGCTTGAGTTCGCCGGCGGCAAAGCCTTCGGCATGCATGTAGGCAAGTTCCTTGAGCTTCAACGCACCTTCCAGGGCGACCGGGAAACCCACATGACGACCGAGAAACAGCACCGCTTTGGACTGCGCCAGATCACGTCCCAGTTGACGAACCGGATCCATCCGGGTCAGCGTCTCGGCGACAGCGGCGGGCATCCGGGACAGATCCTCGAAATCACGGGCTACTTCGTCGGCGTACTTGACCCCGCGCGCCTGCGCCAAAGCCAAACCCACCAACAGGTTTGCCACCACCTGGGCCAGGAATGCCTTGGTCGAAGCCACCCCGATCTCCGGCCCGGCGTGGGTGTAGAGCACGGCGTCGGATTCGCGCGGGATCTGTGAACCGTTGGTATTGCACACGGCCAGGACTCGGGCTTTCTGTTCCCGCGCGTGCCGGACCGCTTCTAACGTGTCAGCCGTTTCGCCGGACTGAGAAACAGCCACCACCAGGGTGTCTCGAGTCAGAACCGGATCCCGGTAACGAAATTCGCTGGCGAGTTCGACCTCGACCGGCAGTCTCGTCCAGTGTTCGATGGCGTACTTCGCCACCAGTCCGGAGTGGTAGGCGCTGCCGCAGGCGACCACGATCACTTTGTCGATGGTACGAAGCTCGTCATCACCGAGGCGTTGTTCATCGAGCAGGATCCGGGATCCGTCGAAGTGGCCGCGCAGGGTGTCGGCGATGGCTGCGGGCTGCTCCTGGATTTCCTTGTCCATGAAAAAGTCGTAGCCGCCTTTTTCCGCTGCCGCGGTGTCCCAATCAACGTGGAACTCCTTGAAGTCAGGGTCGCCACCACTGAAGGAGGTGACTTCGAAACCGTCCGGGGTGATCACCACGAGTTGGTCCTGGCCCAGTTCCACCGCTTCGCGGGTGTGCGAGATGAATGCGGCGACATCGCTGGCGACAAACATCTCACCATCACCGACCCCGATCACCAGCGGCGAGTTACGACGCGCGGCCACCAGTAGGTCGGGTACATCCGCGTGTGTGGCCACCAGCGTGAAGGCACCCTTGAGCCGGGAGCAAACGGCGGCCATGCTGGCCGGCAGGTCCCCGGCAGATTTGCCGCTGCTGAACTCCGCCCCGAGTAGGTGTGCCACCACCTCGGTGTCGGTATCGCTGGTCAATTCGATTCCGGAAGCCTCGATTTCGGCGCGCAGCGGTGCGAAGTTTTCGATGATGCCGTTGTGGATGACGGCCACTCGGCCGGCAGCGTCCCGATGGGGATGAGCGTTGCGGTCAGTGGGTCCACCATGGGTGGCCCAGCGTGTGTGTCCGATCCCGGTGGTGCCGGGAAGTGCGATGCTGCCACCATCGATCAACGCCTCGAGGTTGGCCAATACCCCGGCCTTGCGGGCCACGTTCAGCGTGGCATCCGGGCTCTGGATCGCCACGCCTGCGGAGTCATAACCCCGATACTCCATCCGCCGAAGACCTTCCAGCACCAACGGTAAAGCTTGACGTGGACCGACGTAACCAATGATTCCGCACATCACGTCACCATAACGGGCAGTGGTTCAACGCGGCGCCATACCTGGCCGGGTTCAGCGCGGCGTTGACCGTACCTGCGCGCGATCCGTCAGCACCTGCGCGTGCGGGCCGGAAATCGATCATTTGCATGCAGGTCCGCTGCCACCGACGCCTGAGTCACTGCGTGGTTGTCAACGACTTTTTCACATCGACTGGGTCCGGCTCAGGATTCGATCGGGCGGCCACCGCGTTGTTTGACCAGTTCCCGATCCGGGGTCGGCACCCCGATTTGGGCGGCCGGCATCGAATATCCGGTGCGATCGGCCTTGGCGGAGGCCGAGACCGCGCGAACATCGGCCCACTCCCGGAGTGCGGTGATCTGCTCGGCCTGCGTGACCGACAGCGGAACCGTGTTCTGGACGGCTCTTTCCAGGTCGGCCACTTCCAAATGACGGCGACCATCGAAGGCGTCGAAGCAGGCGGCGACAACGGCCTGCTCGATTTCGGCGCCGGAGAAGCCCTCGGTAAGCAGCGCGAGGTCGACCAACAATTCATCGGTAACCGGCAGGTCACCCAAGGCCTGCCCCTTCTTCAGCCGGCTCGTGAGGTGCAGTTTGAAGATGTCGATCCGCTCGACCGAAGTCGGCAGGTCGATGAAGAAGATCTCATCGAAACGACCCTTGCGCATGAACTCCGGAGGCAACCGAGAGATGTCATTGGCGGTGGCGATGACGAAAACTGGCGCGGTCCGTTCCTGCATCCAGGTCAGGAACGAAGCGAACACCCGAGCGCTGGTTCCCGAATCGCGCTCACCACCGGTCGAGCCGAATCCCTTTTCGATTTCGTCGATCCAGAGCACGCAGGGTGCGATCGCCTCGGCGGTCTTCAGCGCCGTCCGCATATTCTCCTCGGACGCTCCGACCAGTCCGGCGAATACTTTGCCGACGTCGAGCCGGATGAGCGGAATCTGCCAGGCCGCTGCCATCGCCTTGGCCGTCAGCGACTTGCCACAACCGGGGATGCCGGTGATCAGGACTCCCTTGGGAGAGGGCAGGGCGTACTCGGCCGCCTCGGCCAGCCACGCCCCGGTGCGTTTGACCAACCAGGTCTTGAGGTTGGCCAGTCCCCCGATGTCCTCGAGTTCGATTCCCGAATCGACAACTTCCAGCAGCCCGGATTTGCGGATGATCTGCCGCTTCTCCTCGAGAACGACCTGGACATCATCAGCGGTGAGGTCGCCGTCAGCTCCCATCGCGCGGGCAAAGGCGTTCTCTGCTTCACCCAATGTCAACCCCAGTGCCGCCTTGGCGATCTGTTCCATGCCGCCCGCCTCGACGTCGACCTTGACGGTGCCGGACTGGGAATTGCGCTCGATCATTCCGTCCAGCAGCGTCCGCACCTCGACCTCGGTCGGCAGCGGAAAGTCGACGATGGTCACCAGATGTTCCAGCTCCGGCGGCAGCCGCAGCACCGGAGAGACCAGGATCATCGTCCGGGATCGGGTGCCGTCGCGGTACAACTGGGCCACGTCACGGATTTGCCGCACCAGTTGCGGATCGGCCGGCTGATTGGGCGTGCCCAGCCAGGGATGCAGGTCGAAGAAGATGACGCCGGCAGCAAGGTCCATGTTCATCGCCGAGTTCAGGGCGACCTGCGGTTGCTGCGTCTCCACCGGTCCCGGCTGGCCCAGAGCGGCAAACCCATTGGTCACCGACCAGGTGTAGACGGTGCGCGGCGAGGCGATCAGTTCCCGATTGGTGAACAACTGGGTCAGTTCGGCCAGCACCCGGGTTTCCTCCGGCGTCTGGATATAGAGCAGCGGGAAACGGGCCCGGATCAGTTGCCGCATGTTCTCCCGGAAGGTGGACGCCGTTTGTGCCATGCCGTTGGGTTCCTTAAATTGCGCTGATGTTCGCTGCTGAGTTTTGCTACCTGGTTTTGCTCGTGGTTGAGCTGCTGGTTTTGCTGCTCGGTCGGCCGGGAGGACTGTTCCGGGCTGGTAGCGGTTAGTGTACGAAAGGACGAACTCAGCACCACTCGGCACCACCGACGTGTCGATCCATCCTGTACCACTGACTGGACCGAGGAGACTGGCCCGATGGCTCGCAATGCACCCAGCGTCAAGCGCCCGACGCTGGACTATCTGCAGCATCTCGGTCCGTATCGTGTTGCGACCGGCGAACTGGCCCTGGCCGGGATCCCCGGAGTGGTCTTCGCGCCCTTGTCCGGAAAGAATCTGCCGGTGGTGGCCTTCGGCCACGACTGGATGCAGCCGGTGTCCCGCTACGCCGATACCTTGCGCTACTTCGCCTCCTGGGGAATCGTTGCCATCGCCCCCAGCACCGAGCGTGGTCCGCTTCCGTCCTTCGCCGGTTTGGCCGTGGACATGGCCACCGCACTGAAACTGATTGCCAATAGCCGCCTCGCCGATCGGGCTGTCACCGTCGACCCGGCGAAGTTCGGTGTTGCCGGTCATGGGCTTGGCGGCGGAGCAGCCATTCTGGCCGCCGCCCAGGATCCTGCTATCCGCGCGGTCGCGACGGTCAATGTGGCCAATACTCGCCCCTCCGCCATCGATGCGGCCGGCCTGGTAACCGTCCCGAGCCTGCATCTGTCCGGCGGCAAGGACCAATTGGCGCCGGCCGCGGCCAATGCCACCCAGATCGCGAACGCCTGGGCAGGACCGGTCCAACTGCGGACCATCAAGAAGGGCGGCCACCTCGGACTGACCGAGGGAAAACACTGGACCAACAGTCTCACCGGTTCTGATGCGGAAAAGACCACGCAGCATATCGCCCGGATGCTGATGACGGCTTTCTTCCTGCGTCATCTGGATGGGCAGGACCAATTGGCCGACGAGCTGGATGGCAAGGTCAGCGGTACCAAACTGGTCGAAATCGGGCACGGCTGATCCGACGTTTGTTCCGGTGAGACGCTACGGTTTTGGTCGCACGCTTCATGTTTTTGTTCCCTCGCTCTACAAACACGCCCACACCGGACCAAGAAGGCCAGAAGATGACTGACGCGCAGGCCCCCCGCACATTCCCCGCGGATTTCACCTGGGGAAGTGCCACCGCTTCCTATCAGATCGAGGGCGGTGCTTTCGAGGGCGGACGCGGGCCGTCGATCTGGGACACCTTCAGCCATACGCCGGGCAAGGTCGACAACGGCGACAACGGCGATGTCGCTGTTGATCACTACCACCGCTACATCGAAGATCTCGGCCACATGAAGGAACTCGGTCTGGACGCCTATCGGTTCTCCATTTCTTGGTCACGGGTGCAGCCCGGAGGTTCTGGCCCGCTGAACCCGGAGGGCCTGGATTTCTACTCTCGGCTGCTGGATGGCCTGATCGAGCGCGGCATCAAACCCGTTGCCACGCTGTATCACTGGGATCTGCCGCAGGAACTCGAGGATGCCGGCGGCTGGACGGTGCGCGAGACGGCGTTGCGGTTCCAGGATTACGCCCGACACATGGTGGCGGCATTCGGCGATCGAGTACACACCTGGACCACTTTCAATGAACCCTGGTGCGCCGCCTATCTGGGCTACGCCTCCGGCGTCCACGCCCCCGGACGACACAATGAAGCTGACGCGTTGGCTGCCGTCCATCACCTGAACCTGGCTCACGGTCTGGCCGGTCGAGTGGTGAAAGAGCTTGTACCGCAAGCACAACTGTCCGTGACGCTGAACCTGCACGTAATCCGCCCGAACTCGGACTCAGCTGAAGACCTCGGTGCCGTCCAGCGTTTGGACGACCTGGCCAATGGTGCATTCCTCGGCCCGATGCTGGCCGGCGCCTATCCGGAAAAGTTGTTCGCCGATACCGCCGCTGTCACCGATTGGGCGTTTGTGCTCGATGGCGACCTCCAGATCGCCCAGGTGCCCATCGACGTCCTGGGCATCAACTACTACTCGACCACCAGAGTTGCCCTGTGGGACGGGGTCTCCGAGCGGGTGATGGCTGATGGGCACGGTGATTCCCCCTACAGCCCGTGGGTGGCTGCAGCCGATATCGACTTCCTGCAGCAGCCTGGCCCGTACACCGCGATGGGCTGGAACATCGATCCCACCGGAATGACACAGTTACTACTCCGGATCAAGAACTCACATCCGAACCAAGCCATGATGATCACCGAGAATGGCGCAGCCTTCGACGATGTCGTAGTGCAGGAAGCTTCCGGGTCACGCATTCACGACGTCGAACGGGTCGATTACCTCTACCGGCACATCGACGCCGTTGGTATCGCGATGGATCAGGGCGCTGACGTTCGGGGCTATTTTGTCTGGTCACTGCTGGACAACTTCGAGTGGGCCTACGGTTACAGCCGGCGCTTTGGCATCATCGGGGTGAACTACGAAACCCTGGTGCGGATTTGGAAGGACAGCGCCTTCTGGTACCAGCAGTTGGCTACCACCAACAAACTTCCGCCCCGCGAACTGTAATTGCCAGATCTCGACTTCGCTCTACGGTCGGCCCGGCCAGCGAAGTCTAGACCTTGCGCAACTACATCGCGGGTTTGCCGTGCAGCCACACCTGCGCCACATCACGAGGTCCGGCCAAGGAGAAGATCCTGGCCAACGCATCGGTGGCATCGGCGGCGTGCGGCAGGTTCTTGGCCAGATCCGTCCCAGCCGGTGGCCGTAGCAGTACGGCATCAAAGTCCTTGCCGGCACTGAGATCTCCTACCCGATCGGCCAATCCCAGCGCACGGGCGCCGGCCATGGTTGCCAGGTAGAGCAGGTGAACCGGCGTCAACGGCAGCCCGTCGGCACCGAGTAGTTGCTGCATGAAGTAGGCCTGCAGTCCCTCTTTCAGGAGGAAGAGACCGGTGCCGGCGCCGACATCGGTACCCAGAGCGACGCCGACCCCATGTTCGATGTGGCGCGCCAGCGGGAATAATCCACTGCCCAACGAAGCATTGCTGGTCGGGCAGTGCGCGGCCGATGCTCCCAACTCCCCCATCAACGCCAACTCTGCATCGGTGGCATGGACGTTGTGCGCCAGCACACTGCGGTTGGTGACCAGGCCATGCCGGTAATAGGTGTCAAGGTAATCACTGGCCTTGGGGAAAAGCTCTGCGACAGCGGCTACCTCGGCGCGATTCTCGTTGATGTGCGAGGTAAACCAAACGTCGTCGGTGAGCAGTTCCGTGCAAACCTCCAACATGCCGTCGGTGGTGGACAGCGAGAACCTCGGCGTTACCGCATAGCGCAACCGACCCTTGCCATGCCATCTCTCGAGCAGCTTGCGGCTCTCGGTCAGCGCGGTCTCCGGGGACACCAGCAGATCTGCACGCAGAATCCGATCGCTGACCACCAGCCCGCTGGTCAGATTCAACCCGCGGCGTTCGGCTTCACTGAACAGCGATTCCATCGCGCCGGGGAAGTGCGCCCCAAAAACCAGCGCAGTAGTCGTCCCACCTGTCACCAAACCGGCCAGAAATTCCTCGGCCACCGCTTGCGCGTAGGTCGGTTCGGCGAGTCTGCTCTCCTCCACCAGCGCGCAGCGCTCTAACCATTCCAGCAGCGGCATCCCCAACCCGCCAATGGCTCTCATCTGGGGATAGTGCACGTGGGTATCGATAAACCCGGGCAGCAGGATGCCATCGGTCAGGTCGATGCTCTCTTCACCCGGGTAGTCCGTACGGAGGGTGGCGAACGGTCCACGGGCCAGAATGACGCCGTCCCGAACCAACAGCCCGCCATCGGCCTCCGCCCGTAGGGCAGCGGCCGATGTTCCGACAAACGGGTCCCCCGGTGTGTCGATCATGTTGGCCCGGTACAGCGTCATCTAGTGGACTTTCAGGTCTGAATGTGTGGGGAGGTATTCGGTGTCGGATTTGAGAAGTGGCGACCTGGGAGCGGCCTTGCCGGCCTCCATCATCGCGATGAGTTGCGCGGCAACACTTATCGCAATGACAGCCGGATCCTTACCGGAAATGCCCGGCAGCCCGATCGGAGAGGTGATGCGTTCGACTTCGGGCTGCGTACGGCCGGCATCGACCAGCTGCTTCTGGAAGCGGGTCCACTTGGCGCTGGAACCGATCAAGCCGATGCTACCCAACCCTGGCATTGTGACCGCGGTGTCGCAGAGGGCGAAATCTTCGGCATGATCATGGCTCATGATCAGGATGTGGGCGCCGCGGGGTAGTCGTTCGAGCACCACCTCGCCGATCACCGCATGATGGGCCGTGACGTCGGCCGGACCGGAAGTGACGTCTGACAAACGGATATCGTCCAGCTGCCCGATGCGGGAGTCAACCAGATGGAGAACAATCTCCAATCGCGACAGGATCCGGGCAAGCTCGTATCCGACATGCCCCACACCGAAGATGGCCACCACCGGGCGAGCCGGCATCGGCTCGAGCAACAACGTGACCTCCCCACCACAGCACTGGCGACCATGCCTGTTTCGGGCATGGTCGCTCAGCCTGGCCTCCTGGGTTTCCGGTGTTGACGATCCTTCGCCGATCAGTTCCCTGGCCCGGCGGATGGCCACCTCCTCCAGGTTCCCCCCGCCGACACTGCCCCAGACATGGTCGGCACTGACCACCATCTTGGCGCCGGCGTCCCGTGGCGTGTGCCCGCGCACCTTGGTGACTGTCACCAGCACCCCGCAATCGCCGCCTCGACGCAGTTGCGCCAACGCACTGAGCCAGTCCATCAGCCTCACACACCTGCCAATTCGCCCACAGGTGCTGCAGCGCGCGCACTTTCCACAGCCCAGAAAACCGCCTCCGGCGTGGACGGGCAGCCAAGATCAACACCGAAACCCACTGGCCCAAACGCACCGACGGCTTGCCGTAGGGCTTCTCGAACACTGAAAGCATGCATCAACGGCGGTTCACCCACCGCTTTGGAGCCGTAGACAACGCCGGACTCGGTGGCTTTCTCATAGAGGGTCACGTTGAACTCGGCCGGCATCTCGGAAAAGCTGGGGATCTTGTAGGTACTGGCGGACTGGGTGCTCAGGCGGCCACGGTTCGGTCCGTCACCGGTGTCCCAGAGCAGTTCCTCCAAGGTCAGCCAGCCAGCGCCCTGGACGAAACCGCCTTCGATCTGACCGAGGTCGATCAGCGGCGACAGCGAGTCGCCCACGTCATGGCAGATGTCGACCCGAAGCAGTCGGTAGGCGCCGGTGAAACCGTCGACCTCGACTTCGGAAACAGAGGCGCCGTAGGCGAAGTATTTGAAAGGCTCGCCCTGCATGCGTTCGGCGTCCCAGTGCAACCCGGTGGTTCGATAAAACCCAGCGGCCCAGAGTTGTACCCGCTGGAAATAGGCGTCTTTCACCAGATCGGCCCACTCGATCTGGTCGTCGTGGAAGCCGATTCCGGTGACAACTCCGTCCACGTAACGAACGTCATCCGGGTGGATCCCCAGCTTGCCGGCGGCAACGATGTTGAGCCGTTCGCGGATCTGGTCGCAGGCATTCTTGATAGCGCCACCATTGAGATCGGCACCGGAACTGGCCGCCGTGGCCGAGGTGTTCGGCACCTTGTCGGTTCGGGTCGGCGCCAGCCGAACAGTGCTCAGCGGCACCCCGAGTGCGGTCGCTGCCACCTGAATCATCTTGGTATGCAGACCTTGTCCCATCTCCACGCCGCCATGGTTGATCAGCACGGAGCCGTCCTTGTAGACGTGCACCAGGGCCCCGGCCTGGTTGAAAGCGGTAAGGTTGAACGAGATGCCGAACTTGACCGGGGTGATGGCCAGTCCGCGTTTCACGTGCTCGTTGGCCTCGTTGAATGCTGCGATGTGCTGCTTGCGGGCGTGGAACTCGCTGTTGTCCGTCAGCACCGACCAGATATCCGCCAGTCGCTCGGCATGACGCACCGGCTGGCCGTAGGGGGTTGCCTGACCGGGCGTGTAAAAATTGCGGTGCCTGAGCTCGTCCGCCTCGATACCCAGTTGGGGCGCGCACCGTCCGAGGATATCTTCCAGGACGATCATGCCCTGCGGTCCCCCGAAACCACGAAATGCCGTCTGTGATGTTTTGTTCGTCTTGGCGACGCGACCGCGAACCTGGATATTCGGTATCCAGTAGGCATTGTCGATATGGCACAGGGCGCGGGCCAGCACCGGTTCTGACAGATCCAAACTCCAACCGCCATCGCTGGTGAGGGTGGCGTTCAGGCCGGTGATCTTGAAGTTCTCGTCGAACCCGATCTCCCATTCGGCGTGGAACGGGTGTCGTTTGCCCGTCATGGTGATGTCCTGGGTGCGATTGAGTCGCAGCAGCACCGGTCGCCCGGTGATGATCGCGCCGAGCGAAGCGATAGCGGCCAACCCGTGGGGCTGCATCTCCTTTCCACCGAAACCGCCGCCCAAGCGCAGGCACTGCACGGTGATCTCATGGCTGTTTCGGCCCAGGACGTGCGCCACGATTTCCTGGGTTTCGGACGGATGCTGGGTACTGGACTGGATGAAAACCTGACCGGATTCGTCGACAAGCGCCAGCGAGCAATTGGTTTCCAGGTAGAAGTGTTCCTGACCGCCGAACTCGAATTCGCCGGCGAAATGATGGGCGGCTTGATTCAGACCATCCTGAAAATCACCGCGATCCACGGTTCGGGATGCACCCTGGAAGCTTTGCTGGTCGATGGCCTCGGTGATGGTGAGAATCGAGGGGAGCACTTCGTATTCGACTTCGATTGCCTCGGCGCCGAATCGGGCAGCTTCCAGCGTTTCGCCGAGCACCCAAACGATCGCATGTCCGTAAAACATCACTTCGGTGGGGAAGAGCGGTTCATCGTTCTTGATGCCGGCATCATTGATTCCCGGCACGTCCGCGGCAGTCAGAACCCTGACCACACCGGGAATCTCATACGCCGGATCGACATTCATCCGGGTGATCAAGGCGTGCGCGTGTGGCGCTTGCAGCGGCCAGGCGTGGAGCGCATTTGCCGTCCGGGCGAGCAGGTCGTCGGTGTAGAGGGCCGCGCCGGTGACATGCAGGGCAGCACTCTCATGGGGGACCTCCAGGCCGACTTTGGGATTGTTCGGTCGGTCGGCCAGCGGTCCGTGGGAGTAGCTCATGACGAAGCCTCCTGCAGGCTCGGTGCTGGGTTTTGCGAATAGAACTTGAGCAACGACTGCCGGAGCATAGCTGCTCGGTAGGCCGAACTGGCTCGATGATCACTCAACGGGGTTCCTTCTGCACCGAGGATTTGCGCAGCCCGCGACACCGCACCATCCCCCCACACTGCGCCCAGGAGAGACTGCTCGGTGGTCAGTGCCCGCAATGGTGTTGCCGCTACCCCGCCGAGGCCGATGAGGATGCTTTCGACGGTATTGTCCGGCGCCAACTTCATTGCGAAAGCAATTGCCACACTGGAAATATCATCGAATCGTCTTTTGGCGATCTTGTGAAAGGACGTGATGGGCGCGATCGGTACCGGGATTTTGATCGTCTTGATCAACTCCCCCGGTTGCTTGATGCTCTGCCGGTAGCCGGTAAAATATTCGGATAGTTTGATCTCACGTTCGCCGCTGACGGATGCCAGGATCAGCGAAGCGTCCAGTGCCAGCAAGGCAGGTGGGCTGTCGCCGATCGGCGAGCCGGTTCCCAGATTCCCGCCGAGGGTTGCACCATTGCGAATCAGTCGAGATGCGAATTGCGGGATCAGATCTGCCAGCAGCGGGATCCGTCCGGCCAACCCGCGTTCGATTTCGGTGAGCGTGAGTGCGGCACCGATTTCGATGAAATCGGGACCGATCTGCAAGCCACGCAAACCTTCGATGCGATCGATTCCGATGCTCAGTTCGGCTCTGGCATGGCGAATGTTGAGTTCGACGCCCCAGTCGGTGGAGCCCGCCACCAATCTCGCAGCAGGGTTTTGCTGCAACAACTCCAGGGTCTCTGTCAGGTCAGCGGGGCGAATGAATGTGCCCTGGTCAGAGGAGATGTTGCTACGGACAGCTTTTGGGGCCGGCCTGGCAAGTCGTTGTTGGAACGGATCGGAGTCGGTCGGTTCGGTGAGAGCATAGGCGGCATCTCTGATGGGTCGATATCCAGTACAGCGACATAGATTTCCGCTCAGCGAATGCAGGTCGAAGCCGTTGGGACCGTGCTCGTGATCCGGTGCAGCGCCCGGGGCGTTGGGGTCCGGTTCGTGCTCTTGGTGTGCGCTGGCGTCAGGCGCCCGGTGGTGGGTCGAAACTGACTGCCCATTGCTGTTGCCGTTGGTCGAACCCGTCGGGACCGGAGCACGGTTGCTCGTTGCGTTTCGTTCCGGTCGGTAAAATTCCGAGGCCATGGAGCAGATGAAACCAGGGGTGCAGTAACCGCATTGGGATCCGCCGCGGACAGCCATCTCGTATTGCACCG
>JBBSUU010000009.1:0-17784 GCA_038234115.1 Mycobacteriales bacterium | reverse complement strand
TTTGTGGAGCCTAGGAGAATCGAACTCCTGACCTCCGCCTTGCAAAGGCGGCGCTCTACCAATTGAGCTAAGGCCCCGGGGTGCCACCCGGGGGCGACACACAAGTTCTAGCGCTTGACAGCGCCGGTTGCTTCGTCCCACAGCGCAGCCTCAGCGGCGGCGGCCTTTTTACGCTTGTTGACCAGTGCGAATGCAGCTCCACCCAGTCCGACCAGCAGCAGAAGCTTCTTCATCGGGGATCTCCTTCGTCGACAATCTCAAGCAAAAACTTGGGAAAAACAGTGGGCCTAGGAGGACTTGAACCTCCGACCTCTTCCTTATCAGGGAAGCGCTCTAACCGTCTGAGCTATAGGCCCGTAACTTCGGATCCCGGCGATATCACCACCGCTGGGCCCGAAGATCGAGATTACCGTATGGCGGGCACTGACCCCAAAACGCATGGTCAGGGGGTCAGCACCTGAGGTCGCGACAAATGCTCGACCAACAATCCGCAGCTTCGACGAACAGCTGGCCCGACCAAGAACACCATGCCGCGACCGACGTCGATCAGTCGCGCTCGCCCAGGGTCAGCTCGACACCGCCGGCCATGCCGGCGGCGGCGTTATACACAAATGCCGCGATGGTCGACAACGCAGTCAGCAGCACGATGTTGATGGCACCGATAACGGCCGCCACGCCGAACACGATGCCCGGGGTGATCAGGTCGGCCTGCGCCGCACCATCAGCGCTGGCCGAGGTCACGGTGTTCCAACCCTCATTAATACGAGTGATCACATCCAGCGACCCGAACAGCAGGTACAGCAGGCCGATGGCGATCATCCACACGAAGAACATCACGATCGAAACGATCAGTGACACCTTCAGCACCGTCCACGGGTCAACCCTCTTGAGCTGCAGAGACGTGATGCGCGGTGTTTTTTTGTTCGGTCTCACGGTTCGAGAGCCCCTTGTCTCGGTCCGCGACTTCGGCGTGGACTTCGGCGCATCGGCCGGTTTCAGCGCCGCGGTGGGAGCAGGTGCACCCGGCGTTCCCATTCGGAGCTGAGCCTGCTGTTCAGGGGTGGTCATTCATTAGCCTCTGTCTCATCGCTCGTGGCCGGCTGGGCAGTTTCAGTTGCGTCGCTGCCCGCACCATCGACCGCAGCTTCAATGACGCCGGCGTCTGCTTCCAGCGCCGCCGCTTCTGCTGCTTCGTCCGAATCAGGATTCTTCGCGACGGCGACAAGTTTGTCACCTTCGGAAAGATTCATCAGCCGAACTCCCATTGTCTGCCGTTTCGCCTTCCGCACCGACTTCGCGGTGGTGCGAATTATCCCGCCACCGGACGTGATGGCGTAGATCTCGTCGTCGATATCAACGATGAGGGCTCCGACCAGCTTGCCACGCCGACGATCGTATTGAAGTGTAAGAACTCCCTTTCCACCGCGGCCCTGGACCGGATACTCCTCGATCTCGGTCCGTTTGGCGTAGCCGCCACTGGTCGCGACGAGTACGTGTTTACCGTCCTGCGCCACATCCATGCTGAGCAGCTCGTCACCGGAGTTGAAGCGCATACCGAGCACACCGGAGGTGGCCCGCCCCATCGGGCGCAGCGCGTCATCGGAGGCGTGGAATCTGATCGACTGACCCTCGGAGGAAATGAGCAGCAGGTCGTCATCCGCGCTGCACAGCACCACCCCGACCAGTTCGTCCTCATCGCGCAGGTTGACCGCAACGATGCCGCCGGAGCGGTTGGAATCGAAATCGGTGAGTTTGGACTTCTTGACCAAACCACCCTTGGTGGCCAGCACCAGGTAGGGCGAGACACCATAGTTTTTGATCTGGATGACCTGGGCGATCTTTTCATCCGGCTGGAAGGCCAGCAGGTTGGCCACGTGTTGGCCACGTGCCGTGCGCGCCGCCTCGGGCAGCTCGTAGGCCTTGGCCCGATAGACCCGGCCCTTGTTGGTGAAGAAGAGCAACCAGTCATGCGTGGAGGTGACAAAGAAGTGGGCGACGATGTCGTCCTGCTTGAGAGCTGCTCCCTGGACACCCTTACCGCCGCGTTTCTGCGCGCGATACAGATCGGTTTTGGTCCGTTTCGCGTAGCCGGTGCGGGTGATCGTGACCACGACATCTTCCTGCGCGATGAGGTCTTCCATGTTGACGTCGCCGTCATACGGCACGAACCGGGATTTACGGTCGTCGCCGTGTTTGTCGACGATTTCGGTGAGCTCGTCGATGATGATCCGACGCTTGCGGTCATCATTGGCGAGAATGTCGCGCAGGTCGGCGATCTCGATCTCGATCGCGGCCAACTGATCGATGATCTGCTGCCGGTTCAACGCGGTGAGTCGTCGCAGCTGCATCTCCAGGATGGCGTTCGACTGGACCTCGTCCACGTCGAGCAGCTCCATCAAGCCGACCCGGGCCTCGTCCACGGTCGGCGAGGCGCGAATCAAAGCGATCACTTCATCAAGCGCGTCAAGGGCTTTCACCAAACCGCGCAAGATATGGGCGCGCTTTTCAGCCTCGTCCAAGCGGTACTGGGTGCGCCGGGTGATGACTTCCATCTGGTGCTTGACGTAATAGAAGATCATCTGGTCCAGGCGCAGGGTGCGTGGCACCCCGTCGACGATGGACAGCATATTGGCGCCGAAGGATGTCTGCAGCTGGGTGTGCTTGTAGAGATTGGCCAGTACCACCTTGGCGATCGCGTCGCGCTTGAGGGTGATGACGATGCGGCGGCCGATGCGATCCGAGGACTCGTCGGCGATATCGGCGATGCCGGCGATCTTCGCATCTTTGTGGAGCTGCGCGATATTCTCCACCAAATTGTCCGGGTTCACCTGGTACGGCAACTCCGTGACCACCAGGATGGTGCGACCCTTGGCATCCTCTTCGATCTCCACGACGGCGCGCATACGAATGGAGCCGCGGCCGGTGCGATACGCATCCTCGATACCATCCTTGCCGACGATCAGAGCGCCGGTGGGGAAGTCCGGACCGGGAATGCGCTCGAGCAGCGCATCCAACAACTCGGTGTCGGTGGCGGTCGGGTTCTCCAGCGACCAGACAACCCCGGACGCGATCTCCCGCAGGTTGTGCGGCGGAATATTGGTGGCCATACCGACGGCGATACCCGACGAGCCGTTCATCAGCAGATTCGGAATCCGTGATGGCAGAACCGTTGGCTCTGTTGTCTTCCCGTCGTAGTTGGGGATCATATCGACGGTATTTTCATCGATCCCGGAGAGCATCTGCATGGCCAGCTGGGTCAACTTCGACTCGGTGTACCGCATCGCGGCGGCCGGGTCGTTACCGGGCGAGCCAAAGTTTCCCTGCCCATCGATCATCGGGTAGCGCAACGACCAGGGCTGCGCCATCCGAACGACGGTGTCATAGATCGAGGAGTCACCGTGCGGGTGGTAATTACCCATCACGTCACCGACCACACGGGAGCACTTCACATGGGAACGCTCCGGACGAAAGCCGGAGTCGTACATCCCGTAGAGCACGCGACGATGCACCGGTTTGAGTCCGTCCCGGACATCCGGGAGGGCGCGGGAAACAATGACCGACATCGCGTAGTCGATGAACGAGCGTTGCATCTCGTCCTGGATTTCGACCGGTTCGATGCGGTCGTGTCGCGGCAGGTTGTCCTGGGATTCGTCAGGATCAACCGCGGATGCGTCGCCGGCGATGTTGTCGTCTGGATTGATGTCGTCTGGCACTACTGGTCCCTGTCCGTTCGGGGTGAAACTGTCGCCTACCTATCGGCCGTTCACCCAAATGAGCAAGTCTTTATCCACATGTGGATAAAAACTGTGAATGTCTAGTTGAGGTCTGCTGGTTCTTCAGACGCAAACAGGTCAGAAATCCAAGAAGCGAACATCCCGCGCGTTTCTGATGATGAACGCTCGACGCGACTCCACATCCTCACCCATCAACACACTGAAAAGGTCATCAGCGGTCGCAGCGTCATCCAGAGTTACCTGCATCAACAGGCGATGCGCGGGATCCATCGTGGTCTCCCACAGTTCTTTGGCATTCATCTCACCGAGACCCTTGTAGCGCTGAATGCCGTCATCCTTGTTGACCTTGCGGCCTTGCTTGAGGCCTTCTTCCATGAAGATGTCCCGCTCCTTGTCGGAGTAGACAAAATCCGGTTCGCCGCGGCTCCACTTGATCTTGTACAGCGGCGGCATTGCCAGATAGACAAAACCACCCTCGATCAACGGCCGCATGAAACGGAAAAGCAGTGTCAGCAACAGAGTTCGAATGTGCTGACCATCAACATCGGCATCGGCCATCAAAATCAACTTGTGATAGCGCAACTTACTGACGTCGAACTCGTCGTGGATGCCTGTTCCGAGCGCCGTGATCAGGCTTTGAACTTCGGTATTCTTGAGAACCCTGTCGATTCGGGCCTTTTCGACGTTGATGATCTTGCCGCGGATCGGCAGGATCGCCTGGAACATCGAGTCGCGGCCCGATTTGGCGGACCCGCCGGCCGAGTCGCCCTCCACAATGTAAAGCTCGGAAGCGGCCGGATCACTGGAACGGCAGTCGGCCAATTTGCCGGGCAGGCCACCAATTTCCAGCGCGCCCTTGCGGCGTACCAACTCTCGAGCTTTACGAGCGGCTGCGCGTGCCTGCGCCGAGGAGATTGACTTGCTGACGATCTTGCGCGCTTCGGCCGGGTTGCGCTCAAACCAATCGGCAATCCATTCGTTGCAGGCCTTTTGCACAAACGATTTGACCTCGGTGTTACCGAGCTTGCCCTTCGTCTGACCCTCGAACTGCGGTTCCCGCAGTCGGATCGAGATGATCGCTGCCAGGCCTTCCCGAACATCGGAGCCGTCGAGTTTTGGGTCGGTCGCTTTCAGAAACTTCTTTTCCAACGCGTACTTGTTGACCACTGTCGTCAGCGAGGCGCGGAAACCCTCTTCGTGGGTGCCACCGTTGATCGTGTTGATGGTGTTGGCGAAGGTATGCACGCTCTCGGTGTAGGAGGTGTTCCACTGCATCGCAACCTCCACCTCCATCGCCTCGCCCTTGGCCTCGAACCCGATGACGGATTCGTGCGCCGGCTCGCGAGAACTGTTGAGGTGCTTGACATAATCGACCAAACCACCCGGGTAATGGAAGGTGCGCTCGACGGGCACGAAAGGTTCGTCGAAATCGCCCTCGGGGTTGGCCTTGGGTCGATCATCGCGGATCGTGATCGACAGTCCCTTATTCAGGAACGCCATTTCCTGCAGTCGGCGGGAGATCGTCTCGAAGTTGAAGGTGGTGGTCTCGAAGATGGTGTTGTCGGGCCAGAAGGTAGTGGTGGTACCGGTTCTGCTACTCGGTCCTAGTTCCTGAAGCGGCCCGGGCTTGGTGTTGTCGTATCGCTGGAAGTAGGACTTGCCGTTGCGATCGACGGCGACATCGACCCGGGTGGACAACGCGTTGACGACTGAGATGCCGACACCGTGCAGCCCGCCGGAGGTGGCATAGGACTCGGAGTCGAATTTGCCGCCGGCATGCAGAATTGTCATGACCACTTCGATGGTCGGCCGCTTCTGCTGGGCGTGCATTTCGACCGGGATACCGCGACCGTTGTCCTTTACCGTGACGCTGTCGTCGGCGTTGAGGGTCACCTCGACTTTGTCGGCGAAACCGGCCATTGCCTCATCGACGGAGTTGTCGACCACTTCTTGCACCATGTGGTGCAGACCGACCTCGCCGGTAGAACCGATATACATCCCAGGGCGTTTGCGAACGGCCTCCAGACCTTCGAGCACAGTGATAGAACCTGCGTTGTACTCAGCGGGTTTCTTCGTTGTTGCCATGCAGGTCGAGTCTCCTGAACTTATTTCTGAACTATTTCCCGAAGGTTGGGGCTGGTCGTGTCGCACAGCGCCCCTGCGGGGCCTTGATCGACGCAACCGTGTCTATCCTAGTCGTAACTACCGACAGCGTGGCTATTTGCAGGCGCCTGAATGGCCCGCAGTTCGATTAATTCCATCCAGTTGGAGTGACTTGATCCCAACATCCAATCCTCGGTGACCTGAAGCCGCCTGGGCCGCTAGGCCCGGGGTGCGCCCGACTGACGCTCGGTTGACCCTCCACTGCTTCCGGTAGTTTCCCGAGAAATCCGCTGTTGGTGCAGGTCCAGAAGGTGCGCAGCAGTCGGCGGCAAGTTTTCGCGCCGTGACCACCCGCGCAACGCCGACAGTGCCCCTGCTCAGCCGTAGGTGTCCCTTGGACCGCGCCCGGAGACATGTCGAGGACCAAAACGCCAGGACGGACTGGAGGGTCCCTGCGCCCTGATCTTTTTCACCACGTTCGGCCCCATCGAAGATGCGATCTTGCCCATGATCTGTGGGGTCATCATCCTGATCTGGGTGGCCCACGCGGTGGATTCGGCGCGAAGGGTCAGCTCACCGTCGACAAAGTTGATGGGTTCGCAGTGGGCGGCGATTTCCGGTCCGACGATTTCCGGCCAGCGGCCCATGATGTTGGCCTTGTTCAGATCGGCTCCGACACTGGCATCCTTCAACCACGTTTTCATCGTGGCGCCCAACGGTTTTGGATCCCTGAAATCGGCGCCGGGTCCGGACCATCGCCGTCGGGAGCCGGTGGTGGTGCGGCGACTGACAACCCCGGTTCGACCGGCGAGTTTACGTTTCGCCGCTGATCTGGCTCTGGCCTGGGCGAGCGCTTCCCGGGCCAGATCGGCGCCGCGGGGGGTATCGGCGTGGATCTGGGTATCCGGCCCACCCGAGGCATCGGCACTCCCTCGGGCATTAGCGCCACCCGGGGCATTAGCGCCACCCGGGGGATTTGTCCCACCCGGGGCATCGGCACTCCCCGGGGCATTCCCACCCGGTGTAGCCGCTGGATCCGCCGGTTGTTCCGGCTTGGAGGTGGGGTGGTCGGTCATCCGGACCACTCTTCTTCCGTTGCCGTAATCTGAGCGCCTGCGACAGTTGGGCCCGGGGGAATAGCAGATTCGGTCAACGACGTGATGCTTCCGTCCTGGATGAGGAAGTGTGATCCCAGTAGTTCCATTGGGACATCGGCTCCCACCGCAGCAGTGATCAAGACCTGGTCGGCATCGGCTACCAAGGACGCCAGTCGCGAACGTCTGGACGAATCCAATTCGGCAAAGACATCGTCCAATATCAGAACCGGATCCACGCCGTCAGACCTGAGGAGCCCGAACCCACCGAGCTTGAGTGCCAGTGCGAACGACCACGATTCACCATGGGAGGCATAGCCTTTTGCCGGGCCGGCACCGAGAATCAGGTCCAGATCGTCACGGTGGGTACCTACCAGGGAGATTCCGCGTTCCAGTTCGGCCCGTCGCAGTCGTTGCATTTCGGCAAGAAACGCCGCCACCAACTCTGCTTTTGAGGCCTCCGCGCCGTTGACCGGTAGGGCTTCGCCGAGGGAAGATTTGTAGGCCAGGTCAGCCGGTTCGGAAGTTGGTGCGAGGTCGGCATAGGCGGCCACCACGTGGGGCCGGATTTCCTCGACGAGCCGTAGCCGCGCTGACAGGAGCGTCGCACCGTGGCCGGCAAGTTGTTCGTCCCAAACTTCCAGCGTGGAGAGGTCGCCACCTCCCGATCGTCTGGCGGCCCCGGCACTCTTCAACAACGAATTACGTTGTTTCAGGGCACGATCGTAATCGCTCTTGATGCCAGCGAATCGAGGTGCCCGCATGATCAGCACCTCGTCCAGGAACCGTCGTCGCTCCGACGGATCGCCCCGGACCAAGGACAGATCTTCCGGTGCAAACAGGACCGTACGCAGGATTCCGAGGATGTCTCTCGCCCGGGTAACCGGCGACCGGTTCAACCGCGCGCGGTTGGCCTTACCTGCGGTGATCTCGACTTCGAGCGTGAGTTCACGATTGTCGTGGACCACCGCGGCGCGGACGATGGCCCGCTCGGCACCGCGCCGGATAAGCGGAATATCGCCGGCAACCCGATGAGAGGAAAGCGTCGCCAGGTAACCGAGAGCTTCGATCAAATTGGTCTTGCCGACTCCATTTCGGCCGACCAGCACGTTCACTCCCGGACTCAGCGGCAATTCGGCGCTGGTCCAGGAACGAAAGTCTGCAACCGATAGGTGCCGGGTGTACACACAACCTCAACTCGCAAAACATTGCCTCGACCGCGATGAGACAACGGAAGAATGGGGAGCTAGCTGACCGGGACAGTGCCGGTGCTACCGGCGGAACCAACTGCGTGCCCACCGAATTGATTGCGCAGTGCCGCGACGACCTTCATCGCCGGCGATTCCGTCTGCCGAGAGGAAAACCGGGCGAACAACGCGGCTGTGATGACAGGCATCGGCACCGCGTGCTCGACGGCGGCCTCGATCGTCCAACGACCCTCACCGGAATCCTGGGCGTAACCACGTACCTTTTCCAGGCCGGGATCATCATTGGTGGCAAGTACCAGCAGGTCGAGCAGCCAGGAGCGGATAACCGTACCTTGCTGCCAGGACGCGAATACCTTGTCCGGCTCCGGCACCAGGTCGGTGGCCTTGAGCAACTCATAACCCTCGCCGTAGGCCTGCATCATGCCGTATTCGATGCCATTGTGAACCATTTTGGTGAAATGCCCTGACCCCACCGGACCTGCATGAACAAAGCCGCCCGGGCCTTCTGGCTTGAGAGTGTCAAAGATCGGTTGAGCCATGGCGACCGCCTCGACCTCACCGCCCACCATCAGGGCGTAGCCCTCGGTCAGACCCCAGATACCACCGGATACACCGGCGTCGATGTATTTGATGTTCTGCTCGGCCAATCCCTTGGCGTGCGTCTGATCATCGGTGTAGCGGGAGTTTCCGCCGTCAATGATCAGGTCACCCGGCTCCAAAACCTTGGCAAGTTCAGCCACCGTTTCTCTGGTGGGTGCGCCGGAGGGGACCATCACCCATACCGTTCGAGGCGCGCTCAGTCCCGAGACCAGCGCTTCCAAGGAATCCACCTGACGATCCGCAGCCGGATTGCGGTCAAAACCGATGACCTCATGGCCACCATCTCGTAGTCGTTGGGCCATGTTGCCGCCCATTTTTCCCAGGCCGATGAGTCCAATTTGCATAGCAGTACTCGCTTTCAGGTTTAGCCGTCACTCAAACTTTATGCCTCTACGCCGCGGACCAACGGGCTGGGTCCGAACTCCGCTCGAGCAACCGGAACCGATTCTCCGGTGGCTCAGCCGGGCAGGCGAGCCGGCATTACCAGGTAGCGGTAGGCGGCATCATCCAGAACGCGAAGTTCGCCATCAACCTCTTTCAGCGGCAGGAGCAGCGCCGGGCGGGCCGGGGTGGTGAAGGCCAGCCGAACGAACTCACTCCGTAGGACACCCAAGCCATCCACCAGGTACGACGGGTTGAATGCGATCAGCAGCTCGGAACCGTCGGCCGATACCGGCAACTCTTCCTCGGCCCGTCCCTCGTCGTCACCGCCGGCGGTCAATGTCAGGGAACCCTCAGCTACCTGGAGCCGCAGGTGATGACCCCGGTCGGTGACCAGGGCAACACGTTTGATGGCTTCGGCCAACACCGAAACCGAAACGTCCACGGTGGTGGTGTGGGTGCTCGGCAGCAGGGACCGATACTTGACGAACTCCACGTCGAGCAACCGCACGGTCGTGCGCCGTCCACCCGACTGCAGGCCCAGCAGTCCGTCGCCCAGAGCGACCGTCACCGGTTCGGTTCCACCCAGGGTTTTGGCAGCATCGGCCAAGGTGCGGGCCGGGACCAGGACGGCGGTGGAAATATCCGGTACGTCCGGGGTCCAGGTCAGCTCTCGGACGGCCAGCCGGAAGCGGTCGGTGGCGGCCAGCGTCAGCTTGGCCCCTTCAATCTCCACGCGTACCCCGGTCAGCATCGGCAGGGTATCGTCCCGACCTGCGGCAACGGCTGTCTGACTGACTGCCTCGGCAAATGCTCCGGCTTCGACAGTTCCTGAGGCGCTAGGCATCTCGGGTAGCGAGGGGTAGTCCTCGACCGGCATTGTCGGAAGTGTGAAGCGGGCCGATCCCCCGTGGATGGTGACCCTGGAGCCCTCGACCGAGATGTCCACCGGTCGAGCCGGCAGCGCGCGGGCAATTTCTGAGAGCAGCCGTCCGGAGACCAGAACCCGACCGGCGGTTTCGGCATCGACGGAAACTTCGGCGCGAGTGGAGACCTCGTAGTCGAATCCGGCAACCGTCAGGGTCGACCCTTCGACCTCGAGCAAAATGCCGCCGAGAACCGGGACCGGGGGACGGGCGGGCAGGCTCTTGGCCACCCACGCCACGGCGTCAGCGAGATCCTCGCGAGCGACGCGAAACTTCATCCCAGGACTCCTTCAACAGCTCAGACGGTGCGGTCGGGGATGCCCAGCGGCAAACCCGGTGAAATTTACAAGCGCGGCTTTCAAGACTGGAATTGCGAGTGAGCCGATCATGAGGGTACCCAGCCAAGGAAACACAAAATGAATTGGTCAGGGACGCTCCACCGTACGACCTTTGGGCCGCTACGTCATCCCCGGGTTTGCCGATGTGCTGGAGTCCGGCTTCGGGCGAGGAACTGTTCAACCCTGGTTGTCCCCAAGGTTATTGTTTTGTATTTCAATCATTGAAGAGAAAACAGCAGTAGTAGTAAGCAGTGTGGATTGTGTGGACCGACCTCATCCGGCCAGTACACAGGGTGTGGCGTCGTCCCAGTTGGTTCCGGGACAGACCTGGGACGGAAGCGATGCAGTGTGGGTAGAGCCGAGTTGGCCAGGAGCATCACCATCGTTGTCCACGAGTTGTCCCCAGTTATCCCCATATCTATCCACACTGTGTGCACTACCTCTGTGAGGTACACCACAAGGGTTCTTATGGGTGTGTGCACCGCGAAATATGCGTGCAGAAACAGCCGATGGGCTCCATCGGCTGCGTGAATGGGTGAATAGGGGAGTTGAGAGAGGCGTCCCGGCGGGACGAACGGGTGGATTTAACGGTCCATACGTCGCTATTGCGCGCGGGAGCGTTCCTTTATCCTCGCGGTCAATTCCTGCACATGGTCGTAAGTTTGTCGGCGCTCGGCCATCTCGTTCTTGATCTTCTTGGCGGCATGCATGACCGTTGTATGGTCACGATTGCCGAAGACCTGACCGATTTTCGGCAATGTCAGATCGGTGAGCTCACGACACAGATACATCGCTATCTGTCGGGCGCCGGCCACCGACTTGGTCTTGAGCGGACCACACAGTTCGTCGAGGGAAACAGAGAAGTATTCCGCTGTGACAGCCATGATCGTGGCGGCATCGATGTCGTTGGAAGACTGATTTCCGATCAGGTCCCGGAGCACTACCTGGGCCAACGCCAGATCAACAGCCTGTTTGTTCAACGAAGCGAATGCGGTCACTCGGATCAATGCACCCTCGAGTTCGCGAATATTGCGTTCGATTCGGCTGGCGATGAATTCCAGAACGTCGTCCGGGGCGCTCATCCGGTCGTTTGCCGCCTTCTTTAGAAGGATGGCAATACGGGTTTGCAATTCGGGCGGCGGGATATCGGTGGTCAAACCCCACTCGAAACGGGTCCGCCATCGGTCTTCCAAGGTCTCCAGCCGTTTGGGCGGTCGGTCCGAGGAAATGACGATTTGCTTGTTGGCGTTGTAGAGGGTGTTGAAGGTGTGGAAAAACTCTTCCTGTGTACCTTCCTTACCCTCGAGGAACTGGATGTCATCAACGAGCAAGACGTCGACGTCACGATAACGACGCTGGAAAGCCACTTTTCGATCGTCCCGCAGTGAATTGATGAAATCATTGGTGAATTCTTCACTGGAGACGTACCGCACTCGCATGCCGCGGAAGAGCCGTTGGGCGTAATGACCGATGCCATGCAGCAGATGGGTTTTGCCCAAACCGGACTCACCCCAGATGAACAGTGGGTTGTACGCGGCGGCGGGGGCCTCTGAGACTGCAACGGCGGCCGCATGAGCAAATCGATTTGAGGCACCGATGACGAAAGTCTCGAAGGTGTACTTACCGTTCAGCCTGGTTTGTGCTGGGTTCTGCGGTTCGACATTGCTGCGCCCGGCGTAGGTCGGCCAAATTTCGGTGACGGTGGCCAGCACATCTGCCTCGTCGTCGACCTCTTCTTCGTCATTGGGATTGATACCGCTCGGAGGAGTGGGTTGCCCATGCATCTGGCCAGGCATCGAGCCGTTGGTGAGTGCCGGCGTCATCGGTCTGGAATTCTCGACGTGACCTTCGAAAGGTCCGGGAGATCGATCTTCTTCGGTGACGGTGACGGCCAAGGTCACCGGGAACTGCAGATTGCTGGACAGGGCCGAGGTGATCGGATCCCGCAAGGTGCGTTCGATGGTGTCTTTGACGAAATCGTTGGGTACCGACAGCAGACAAGTGGTCTGCAGGAGACCGATCGGCCGCACCAACGAAAGCCAGGCACCTTGTTGTGGTGTCAGGGATGGGAGCAGTCCGGAAACGACTTCGCTCCAGATCGCGGAAAGATCCACGGTCTGACCTGTCACTCTGGTGCCCCCTTGAGCCGAGCCGGAAATATCTGTCCACAGTAGTTGTCCACACAGGTGGACAACTATGCAGAGAGGTCGGACTGACAGTGGAACCTAACAACACATACGACATCTTTACAAGGGGCAGTCATACTCGTTCGGCCGATGCAAGGATATCGTTCGGCGTGTCGGAGGCTACTTTCGGCGACAATCGGCTAGGCCCGTCTTCACTCAGGTTGACCGCGCCCCCGAGAGTCCGTAACCTCGACAAGTGCCCGGTTTCGACCGAGCCATTGTGTGCTGCCTGCCTACAGTGCAGCGCGAGCCCTTGATTCTTTGTGTAGCTATTTTTTTTGGAGAAATTACCGTGAGCAAGCGCACCTTTCAGCCGAACAACCGCCGTCGGGCCAAGACCCATGGATTCCGGCTGCGCATGCGCACCCGCGCTGGCCGGGTCATCCTGTCCGCCCGCCGTGGCAAGGGTCGCAAGGCTATCTCCGCTTAAGTTTTAGTCCGGCCCAGAATTTTCCACGACCAGCCGACTCCGGTCGGTAGTTCGGTTTGTAGGAGGCATCGCGACGTGTTGCCGACTGCTGCACGCCTGACCACAGCGGAACAGTTCAGCGCCGTGATGCGGTCCGGTTACCGTGTCGGAACCCGGCATGTGTCGATTCATCTGCGTAAATCCAACGTGGAGGAGCCGCCGCGTGCCGGTTTCGTCGTTTCCACCAAGGTCGGGAATTCGGTGATTCGGCACCGGGTCACGCGGCGGCTGCGCCACCAAATCCAACCTGTTCTGGCTTGTCTGCCGGCCGGTGCACAGGTGGTCGTCCGGGCGTTGCCCATTGCCGCTACTGCAGACAGTTCCGTTCTTGGAATGGAACTGCAGACCGGAATCTCCCGGGCAGTCAAAAAAGTCTATGGCCATGGCCTGGGCGAACTGTCGATGGGTGAGACCCGATGACCGGTCCCGTTGCACGGGTGCTTATCGCTCCGATCCATTTTTATCAACGTTTCATCTCCCCCGCTCTGCCCCCCAGTTGTCGATTCACTCCATCGTGTTCGGCTTACGCGGTCGGAGCAATCACCGAACATGGCGCGCTCCGCGGGATGTGGATGGCTGTCAAGAGAATCGGTAAGTGTCATCCTTGGCATCGGGGAGGATATGACCCGGTACCACCGCGGAAGATCAAGCCGGAATCTGGTTCCCACCTACCAGCTGATCTGGATGGCCCGGATGATGCCGGGAGAAAATTGGGCACTTCGCACGTTGTAGTCAGGGTTGATCCCACAGATTCTGCCGAATCTGTTCCGGGAACCCCTGACACCAGTGCGACCACGAACAGCACCACCAACAGTCTTGGCCTGGTTGCCTCGACGCAGTCATTCGGGAGAGGCACCACGTGAGTTTCAATTTCTGGTCCTTGGACTACATCTACTATCCGGTTTCCGGAATCCTGTGGATGTGGCACAAGGTCTTTGGCTCGATCTTGGGTTCGGACAATGGCTGGGCCTGGGTGCTCTCGGTCGTTTTTCTCGTCTTCAGTCTCCGGGCCATTTTGTTCAAGCCGTTCATGAAGCAGATGACCTCATCATTGCGCATGCAAGAACTTCAACCCCAGATGAAGAAGATCCGGGAGAAGTACAAGGACGACCGGCAACGGATGTCCGAAGAGATCATGAAGTTGAACAAAGAAGCCGGTGTCAACCCGCTCGGCGGTTGCCTGCCGGCGCTGATTCAGGCACCTGTTTTCATCGGCCTGTTCCATGTCCTTCGTTCGTTCAAGCCGGGCTGGGGCCAGGTCTACTTTTTCGGCAAGGCTGACGTCCAATCCTTCGTCGATGCAAAGTTGTTCAACGGTGCACCGCTGTCCTCCTTCATGACAATGCCAAATCCAGAACTTTTGGCCCTGGGAGCGGTTCGGAGCACCGTCATAGCGGTGGCAATTCCGTTAACTATCTTGGCCGGTATTGCCACCCACCTCACCTCTCGTCGCAGTGTCGCCCGTCAGAGCGAAGCCGCCGCCGGAGCTCCCCAGACAGCCATCATGAACAAACTGATGCTGTACGTTTTCCCGCTGTTCGTTGTCCTTGGTGGCCCGTTCTTCCCGATTGCCATTCTGATCTACTGGCTGTCCAACAACTCCTGGACCTTCCTGCAGTTGCGGGTCGCACACCGCGTTCAGGACAAACAGAAGCAAGCCGCGGAGCTGGTGGTCGAGGAAGAAAAACAGGCCGCGACGTTCACCAAACCAAAACCCGGTGCCCGCCCGATCGACCCGAAGAAGCCGCTGGTACAGCCCTCGAAAATAGGCGATGCCGAGTCGAAGGTCTCGATGGAGAAGAACCCCGCTGCGGACACAGGTCCCGCAGCTGCAAATACCACTGACGTCGGAACAACGGGATCCAATGGCGCGATACCGGCCAAGAAGCCGGCGGTGAATCGTGCGGCGCCAGGCGCCCGCCCGCAAAGTTCCGGTGGCAAGAAGAAGCCCCGCAAGCGCTGAGTCGCTTGTGATCACCCCATAAAGAAGGTTTGACATGACTGAAAACAGTGTTGCCGTGGACTCTGCGGAGCTCGCCGAAGATCTGATTGCATCCTCGGAAACCGAGGCGGAAGTAGGCCAGGAGATCAGCTCAGAAGGCGAGAAGCCGGCTCGAAGCCGGAAGGTGGCCACCGGCGAACTCCTTGTTGAAGAGGGCGATGCAGCCGGTGATTACCTGGAAAGACTACTCGACATTCTCGACTACGACGGTGATATCGATCTGGACGTCGAGGGTGAGCGCGCGGTAGTTTCCATTCTCGGTGGTGGGGATCTGGACAAGCTCGTCGGTGAGCGCGGCGTCGTTCTGGATGCTCTGCAAGAACTCACCCGACTGGCTGCCGCCCAGGACACCGGTGTCCGTTCTCGCCTGATGCTCGATATCGCCGGCTTCCGGGCCCGTCGTCGCGAAGAACTTTCTGCTCTGGGAAAGGCGACTGCGGAGCAAGTGTTGGCCGATGGTGAGCCGGTTCGCCTGGCCTCTATGAACCCATTCGAACGCAAGATTGTGCACGATGCGGTGGGTCAGATCGACGGTGTGGCGTCCTCCAGCGACGGTGAAGAGCCTCGCCGTCGGGTCGTTGTCAGCCCTGCCTGATGGCCGAAATGGGACTTCCAGCCCCTGAAATCGAGCCGTTGTCCGAGATCCCACCGGAGCCGGAGCCGGAGCCGGCCGCAGCAGCCGAGATGTTCGGTGACCGCATTCAGTTGGCGCGCAAATATGTCCACTGGCTACTTGGCGATGGAGTCGTGCGCGGTCTGATTGGCCCCCGTGAAGGATCCCGGATCTGGAGTCGCCATGTCCTCAACTCCGCAGTGGTGGGCACCCTGATGCCGACCCGGGCGCGCATCGTGGACATTGGCAGCGGTGCCGGATTGCCGGGGATTCCCCTGGCGATCCTTCGGCCGGATGTAACGGTGTCGTTGGTCGAGCCACTGGAGCGCCGCACCAAGTTTCTGCACCTGGTGGTCGAAGACCTCGGCTTGGACAATGTGCGAGTGCTGCGCGGTCGCGCGGAAGATGTTCTTTCCGAGGCCGGCGGAGCCGACGTGGTGACCTCACGGGCGGTCGCACCCTTGGCCAAATTGGCCCTGTGGTCAGTTCCACTTGCTCGACACGGCGGTGAGGTCATTGCCCTGAAAGGCTCCAGCGCTGCCGAAGAAATTGCTCGCGACGGAGCGCAAGCCGGGAAGCTGGGTTTGGTTGGCCTGCGCGTGGAGGAAATCGGCGTTGGGATATTGGACCAGACAACGTTTGTGATACGGGGTGAGGTAGACCAGGCCAAGTTGGATCACGCTCGAGTGGGCCAGAAAAGAAAACCCGCCAAGCGCCCGAAGCGTTGAATTTATTTTGTCACCGTGACATTTCGATGAAGATCCGATGATTTTCGATTTATGGTCGATTAGTTGCCCAGCGCGCGGATTTTGTGCGAGCCGCAATGCTGGGTCATCCTGCGCTAGGCCCGGGGTGTCGCGGCAGTATCGTGAACTAACTGCAATACGACCTTGGAGCAGCGGCGCGGATGGGTCTGTTTCGTTGCGACACCGCGGTAAGAGTTAGCAACGCTAAAGCATGCGCCCCAACATCTGTCGCTTGTTCGCTCTCGCACCGACTGACAGACTGGGGCAGCCAACAACTCCCGCGGTCGCGAACAACCCTCAGGGGTAGTGGCCGATTCTGCTGATTCATCGGTTGCATCCTGGAGTCGTTATGCCGCAGCGCATTTCGTTTCACAGATCACGAACGAGCAATACTCGAAGGTCAAGCAGGTACACCTCAGGAATCACGGAAAGATCTGATGGGGCGGAGATGACAGTGGGAAATGCCGCTCTGTACGCGGGCATCGGGCGGACACTGGTGCATTATGACCTCGACGTCGAGAACTGTGCGCTTATCGAACGCGGAGAACTGCTACTGCCCAACAACATTCAGTATGGCTGGCCCCACTCGCGGCTACCCGTGCTGTACGTCAGCTGTGGCGTAGGCGCTCATATCAATGCGGCCGGTGATTGGGCGTGTGCTCTCGCCCTGGACCCCGATACCGGTGCACCGTCAATGCTGGGATCGGCAACCAAAATTTCCAGCCGCGCACTGCACCTCTCGGCCGACCCGGCGAACCGGCACCTATTGCTGGCCCACCCCAGGCCGGCCGGAATCTCGGTGCTTCGCATCGACTCTGACGGAGCCATTGACGGAAAGGTCGATCAACGACCGGGTATTGACCCGGGTATTTTTCCGCACCAGGTACGCGTCACCCCCGACGGGCGGAACTGCATCTGTATTTCCCGGGGCATCCCGAATCCACACGAATGGAAGGCGAGCACGGAGCCGCAGACCGAACCGGGTTCCCTCCATATTTACGACTATCAGAGCGGACTGCTCGGAGAGTGTCGGACCATCACCATTGATGACGGGTACCACTTCGGGCCGCGCAATCTTGACTTCCACGTTTCTGGTTCCTGGCTGTACCTCGGACTGGAGACCCAGAACGAGATCATCGTCTTCGAGACCGACAGTGACGCAAAAGTCTTGCCGACCCCGATCCAGCGGCTGTCGACGCTGGCAAATCCGGCAGCTGAGCTGCACCAGGGCGCGGGCCCGGTGCTCGGCCATCCCCAGTTGCAAGTTTTGTACGTCGCCAATCGCGCGTACCAACCGGGGCCCAACGGGAAAAGGGTCATCTCGGCCAAAGCGGAAAACTCGATCGTCGTATACGCGGTTAGCGCCGAAAGCGGTTTGTTGACA